>JAHJRS010000004.1 GCA_018830845.1 Nanobdellota archaeon | reverse complement strand
ACTACATTTGGCACAAATTATTCCAATGAGAACCTCACTTGTTACAATCAGAGCACAACAGGATATGGCACGCTGGTCAACAATTTTGATTTCAGAATGAATGGTTCATCGATTACTGCTCTTAACATGCCGTTCAACTTGAATGTGCCATCAACCGCGACTGGTGCAATAGTGGATTATTCCACTTATGAAAACAATGGAACGCTTGGGAATGGAACTGCAAATACCGCCCCGACATGGACGCCAGACGGCAAAATTGGTGGAACTTATAATTTTGACGGACAAAACGATCTGATTGTTATCCCTTATAATGAAAGTCTTGGTGGCAATGGAACATGGTCAGAATTCTCGATGGAAGCATGGTTCATAGTGAATTCTTCAGACAGTAGTGGAACGTTGATATCAAATAGAAAAGGTACCTCTACTACAGACCATTCATACACGATGGGATTAAGTAGTGGCTCACTTGGATACCTTTACTGTTTCATAGGCGGAACAACAACAGTAGGTACGGCTCCAAACAACAACGCTTCAGACGGATGTGAACCACTCGGAGGACCTTGCCCAAAAATCAACGTTGGATCTTGGCAGCACTATGTTTGTACATATAAGGATGGGGAGGGAATTAAAATGTATTTGAATGGCACACTCATTGGAACTCAAACTTCTGCCAGTGGGAATTTAAGGGTCTCAGAAGGAGTAGTTAGAATCGGGGCAAGAGGAACCGGAGTCAACCCCCCTAATTACGTGCAGCCTTGGAACGGTACTATAGATGAAGTAAAAATATATTCAAACAGGGCATTGAGTGCAGAGGAAATACTTGACAATTATAATGAAGGTTACAATCGTCTCGTCTCGCAGGAATTGGAAAATTATACAAACTACACCTGCTCTGTTGCTCTAACAAATAATATTAATACAAATATTTCGCTTTCCAATCAAATCACAATATTACCTTATTCTGCTCCTTCTATATTTGATGATGTACAATTTGACAGTTCGTTTGAATCAGGAAATCTCTACAATGTAACTTATGTGAGCGGAGATGCAAATGGAAATCGAAATTACAGAGCAAACATAGCATATACAAATGCAACTGATGCGTGTAGTGCAACATCCAAATTTACAGATTTTGCTCACTGGTGGACTTTTTTTGAGATGACAAACACATCTGGAAAAAATATAACAATCAATTTAACAGGATTAGCTTCAGATGACTTCGTTCGTTTAAGATGGGATAACGCACGTCCACGTTACAGTTTTGATTACGGGCTTGGAAATGTAGACAATTCCTCCAACAATTATTCTATGGGAACATGGACTGCAATTATGCCACCTGACTCATATCAGGTGAACACAAATGGTTTATGGGTAGCATTCAACATAACTGTTCCTTCTGGTCAAAACACGACATGGGTGGCAACAGCTGATCCTTATACGGTAAGAAGAAGAGATCTTTACCTTGCAGACATTTCCTCAAGTCCTTATGTAAACATTTCAGTAATCAACACAACTACATTCGGGCTTAATCTGACTTCAGTAACAGTAACTGATTCTGCTTACTCAGATGCTAACAAAGTTAAAATTTATATAATTGGTCAACAACACGCAAATGAAGAAGTCCAAGGAAGCTGGTATTCTGAAGGTGCGATAAATTATCTCATAAATGAATCCAATGCAACTGCAGCCCAGCTAAGAAGAAACTATATTTTCAGGTTTGTTCCAATCGTGAATGTTGATGGAGTGTATAACGGAACAGGTCGTTACAGCCCTTATTACAATGGCACGACAATATATGATCCAAACAGATGCTGGGATGATGCAAGAACAGGCCAGCCACTTTACAATGTAGTCAACTGGACATTTTGGGACATAGTTGCATTTGATCCCAACGCTTCAATAGATGTGCATGGTTCAATAACCAACAGTTCAACCATTTTTACGGGATACAACTACTATCTGGATGACGGATTGCAAGACACTGCAATGATAAACTTCATGAAAAATATATCTGTATACTGGGAAAATGAACAAAATGAAGCTGGCGGATTAACGGGAGGTACAGAAACACATCCTTACAACGTAAGACTGTCAACCGTAGCAGTCCATCCTGCGATGATGATGGAAAACACAGTAACTAACTTCTCAGGAACTACCGATGTACCTGACTATAATGACTGGATGCGTTATGGTGTAGAAATGCTGCTTGGTATACGGGATTATTATAATAATACATTGAATGGCGCAGCCGCACCGACAATTCCATATGTAGAAGTAATTACTGCAAAAAACCCGACTGAGGACTCAATAACAACAATCACTTTTAATTTTACAGTAACTGATGGTGATGGGAGTTCAAATATAAATACAAGTTCAGGAAAAGCATACTTTCAAAGAGGAGGAGAGACGACGCGTTCTGATGTTTCATGTGTCAACCAAACTCCTGTTGGGAACAGCATAAACTTTTCTTGTTCAATTGACATGTGGTATTACGATGGAGCTGGTGCCTGGACAATTAATGTTTCGGCTCAGGATAACGAGGGAGAATATGTAGAAAATTCTTCAACAACATTCACATATAATCTTTTAACCGCGATGAAGATGTCTCCCACTTCTATGGGCTGGCCTGAGCTTTCTTTGGCAAGTACAGATGTGGGTTCAAGCAATAACCCTATCATTATAAACAACACTGGTAATGCGGTGTCATTAGGGGTGAATACGACTGCGTATGACCTTCAAGGAGAGCAAACTACTTCGGAATATATTTATGCAAACAATTTCACAATCGGAATTTCTAGTGAGGGTTGTTCAGGGACGGCAATGTCTAACGCAACTGCAATAGCAATTTCTTCTGCGGTTCTTAATAAAGGAAACCATTCCTTAAATGACGGCTCAACAGGGCAGGAGCAAATTTATTTTTGCATAAAAGGAGTTCCCCCAACAATAAGTTCTCAGTCGTATTCTTCTTCAGTGTTTGGTCCATGGGGAATTGGAATATTCCTTGCCCTTTTAGTTTCAGGTGGAAGAAGAAAGAAAAAGAGAAATAAAACAAAATTAGAAGAGGATAAACTCTTTGACGCATTTGAATTAATTGCTGAAGAACTTAGAGAAGAATATTCTTTGAATAAAAAGGAGCTTCTTGAAATAATAATAAAGAAACTCAAGAAAAAATATAACTTTAGCAGTAAGGAACTCTTAGAATTAATAAGCAAGGAAAGTTTTGAAATTCCTGTTTCAATTTTTAGAAAAGAAATAGGTTCACTTGAATCAATTGTAAAATATATGAAGGAAAACCTTAATATGAAATATGTTGAAATAGCAAAGGCTCTTGGAAGGGATGAAAGAACCATCTGGACTTCCTACAAAAAATCTAAAGAAAAATTCCCCGAAGCCTTTGCTGTTAAAGAGGATGAAGAGACCATCCCCGCATCAATTTTCAAAGAAAATGATTTAACTGTTCTTGAATCAATAGTTGTTTACCTTAAGAAAAAGGGATTAAAGTATAGTGAGATTGCCCAAATAATTGGAAGAGACCAGAGAAATGTCTGGACAATTTATTTAAGGGCTTCAAAGAAATTAAATAAAATTTAAACAGAAATTAATATGAATATTATTTCATCTCGGGGGTAAATTTGGCCATAATAATGTTTAAAAACTATGGAGAATATATACTTGAACATGAGAAGAGGTAAATTTTTAATTGTTCTTTTTGTCGCCGTCGCGCTTTTGGTTGTTCCCGTAACTTCAGCAAACCCTTTTTCAGACTTTTGGGGGAGAATTACCGGGGAAGCATCTTCCGGTTCAACTTCACTGAATATTACAATTGGAAACTCAGCCCCGACAATTCCATATGTTCAGGTGATTACTGCAAAAAACCCGACTGAGGACTCAACAACAACAATCACTTTCAATTTTACAGTAACTGATAGTGATGGGAGTTCAAATATAAATACAAGTTCAGGAAAGGCATACTTCCAAAAATCAGTAGAGACGACGCGTTCTAACCTTTCATGTGCGAATTACCCTGCCGTGGGAAACAGCATAAACTTTTCGTGTACAATTGACATGTGGTATTACGACGGAAATGGTGCCTGGACAATAAATGTGACCGCATCGGATATAAATGGTGCTGATGCCGAAAATTCTTCAACAACTTTTACATATAATATTTTAACCGCGATGAAGATGTCTCCTACCTCTCTTTCCTGGACTTCAGTAAATCTTCAAGACAATGACACGGGTTCAAACAATGACCCTGTGGTGATAAATAATACAGGCAATGCAGAATCCTTGGGAGTAAATACAACTGCGTATAACCTTCAGGGTGAAACAACCACTACTGAGTATATTTATGCAAACAATTTCACAATCGGAATTTCTAGTGAGGGTTGTTCAGGGACGGCAATGTCTAACGCAACTGCAATAGCAATTTCTTCTGCCACCCTTCCAAACGGAAATCATTCAGTGAATGACGGCTCAACAGGGCAGGAGCAAATTTATTTTTGCATAAAAGGAGTTCCCCCAACAATAAGTTCTCAGTCATATTCATCTGCGGCATACGGTTCATGGTCTGTGGGGGTGTCTTAAAATGAAAAATAAAACTTTTCTTTTCGCGTCGGCGGTTTTTTTGATTCTTTCACTCGGGGTTTTTGTTCAGGCGGCAGGAATTGCAGCTCCCTACTGGAAGGATAACCCTTTGCTTCTTTCTCCTGGAGAAAAAAACACTGTAATTTTATACCTTCAAAATACCGGTGAGGAATCTATGACATTTGAAGCATTAATTAGCAGTGATGGGGACATTGCCTCCTTAAAAGAGACTATTTATGAAGTTGGTGCTGGCGAAATAGATGTGCCTGTTGAGGTAGAAGTTGTAGTCCCGGAAAACGCTCAAAGAGGCTCGGCTTATCAAGTTTCACTTTCTTTTAACCAGATTGCATCCGGAGAAGGAATGGTAGTTGTTGCAAGTGCTTTTTCAACAAGCTTCCCTGTGAATATAGTTTCTCTTGAAGAAAGCGTTTTGTATGGAAGTAATCCTCCTTCAACCTTTTCATACTGGTTAATCATTTTAATTATTTTTGGGGTGGTTGTCCTTGGTTTTGTATGGGTGAAGATATCTAAAAAGAAAAAAACTTCTAAAAAATTTAAATAGTTTGTTTTGTTGATGAGGTACATGGAAAAATGGGCTCTTGTCTTGGTTTTGGTTTTGGTTTTGAGTTTTCAGATTAATTACGTTAGTGCTGAAGAAAATGCATCAATAACCGGGAAAGCAACAAGCTCGGGAGCTTCTTTGACAATTGTGGTTATTGCTGCTCCCTCCCTTGAACTTTTGCGCCCAGTTAATGGGACTTATCTCATAGATGAAAACTTAGAATTAAATTACACTGCACTAAGTGCAGATTCAGTTTGGTATAGTCTTGACAATGTAGAAAATAATACTCTCACGGGAAATATTTTATTTAACACAACGGAAGATGAGCACACTCTTCGCCTTTATGCAAATAATTCAAACGGACTTTCATCAAAAACCGTGACGTTTAATGTTAACACAACGAGATTAGAAATTGATTATAATGGGTTTAGAGGGTCTGGAAGTGAAGGCTCAACGGATTTTTTAAAATATTCTCTAGAAGAATTGGAAGATTTTAGCGGACTAACCTTGAAGAAAGGAAGTTACGGGCAAATTTATTTTAATGATAAAATAAATGTTTCAGACGATGAAGACTCCTCTGACAATTTTGTAAATATTTCAAAAAATGTTATTATCTCTAGCAACCACCTTGAAATAAACACAACTGCACTCCCCAATTTTAACAAATCCGCAACTCTTTATTTATACAATTTGAGTTTTTCAAATCCAAGAATTTTAATGAATGGTGAAATTTGTCCTCCTTCAATATGCACAAAGGTATCTTATTCATCCGGGACACTTGTTTTTGAAGTTACACATTTTACAATTTACAGTGCCGAAGAAACTCCAAGTGGAGAAACCCCCTCTGGAGGCGGAGGCGGAGGAGGTGGAGGATCGACAATTAATTTAATCCCTAGTTTTGAGGTATCTCCGGATGAAATAATAGTTAATATGAAGCAAGGCGAAACAAAAGAGAGATATGTAAGTATTAAAAACAACTATACTAAAATTTTATCCTTCTCTGTAGGGAATACAGAAAAAATAAAAGATTTTATAAGAATAAATGAACCTTCATTTGTTCTGGGTCCTGGTGAGGTAAAGAATCTTACTATTGATTTTCTTTCAAAAGAAAGTTCAATTCCAAACTCTTACATTGGGAAAATTACAATTGAAGCAGATAAAATTAAGAAGGAAATTTTGACGGTGGTAAATGTTAATTCCAAAAGAAATTTATTTGATGTTGAGGTGAAAATTCCTTCAAAATACAAAGAGGTGATTTCAGGAGATGATGTTCTGGCTGAGATTAAAATTTACAATCTTGGTGAAACGGGGAGAGTTGATGCGATGCTTGATTATTCCATAAAAGATGATGAAGGAAATACTTTGATAAGCGCCAGTGATACCGTATCAGTGGAAACTCAGGCAGGTTTAATTAAAATATTTTCTGTGCCGGAGGGGGCAAAATCCGGAAGATATGTTTTTTATGTGGGGGTTACATATGATGGGGGTCTTGCAATTTCCACCGATACTTTTGAAGTCATTAAAGTGAAGGTTTCTTACAGGGAAAAAATATATATAGTTTTAATACTTGTTTCGATAATAGTCATAGTCTTTTTAATTTATCTTCATTTAAGGAAAAAAGAGGCAAAAATAGGAGTCATGAAAAGAAAATTGGAAATTAGAGACTTAATGGGGGTTGGGAGATAAAAATGTTAAACTGGATTGTAATCTCTTTTAGTTTTGTTGTATTGGTTCTTTATTTAGCCTGTGTAATTCTTTTGTTTATAGCAAGAACCAAAATTACGGGGAGAATTCGTACAACTTCCTCTTTTTTAGTAACAGGAATCTTTGTTCTAGCATTGGTGAGGGTTCTTGACCTTCTTGCAGTGTTAGGAATTTTCTCAGTTCAGTATCTTCATGAGTTTCTTGTTTTTGTGTTCTCTTTTTTTATTTTAATGGCAATAGTTAGTTTTTACAAGACTGTGAAGGTGGCTGCCGAAAAAGTTTATAAAAATCCAAGGAAAAATAAATAAGCCTGCAGAGGGTGAAATGTAAAATTTCCCCAAACTGCACATCTTCTTCCAGAAGCCTGCAGAGAGAGTTGAAACAACTCGCAATCCGCGAATTCTGAGAAGATTGCAATTGGGAGAATTCAGAATTGCTCGCCCGACCTTTACGGTCGCTCGTTCAAATTAAAGCCTGTAGAGGGATTCAAACCCCCGACCTACTGATTACAAGTCAGTTGCTCTATCACTGAGCTATACAGGCATTTAAATTATTTATTTCTCTTTGTTTAAAAAGGTGTTTGTTTTGAACCTTAAATGGATTTTATTATCAAATCTAATATAATAATAAGGAATTTTATTTGTATAATTAACTTTTGGGTCTGTGCAATTTAAATGATACTTATTTGCAAGTAATTTTATTTTATTTAGAAACTCTTTGTTTTTCTGTTTTAATTGAATCCTTCTTCCAGCAATGTGTCCATCTGTGTCAATTAGTCCTGAAAGATATTCAAAAAAATATTTTCTATTTTTTGTGGTAATCTTAGGTATTTTGAATCTTTTCTTTTTCCCAATCTCATTCCCATTTATTACAAAGTAAAAAAAGAGAGGGGCATTTTTAAAAACTAAATAATAAGTATTCATCTTCCTTAAATCTTTTATAATTTTGCCCTCAATTCCAAAATTTTTCTCAAAAAGTTTATTTAAAAGTTTAAGATACTTCTTCCCTGCTGCGTAAATTCTAAAAGTGTAATGGTAGCCTCCTTTTGACCTTTTTGTTTCATTTAATGAACCATCGCCAGCAATTACCCCCATTAAATAAATTATGTCTATATTAAGATTAGGAATCATTACTTTAGATCTTCGTGTTAAAATAAAATTTCCTTCTATTTTATGAAATATCTTTCGATTTAACAGTTTTTTAGATAATTTTTTGATCATTTTTAAAGCATACGCTATGTAATAAGAAAATTATCTTTTTTAAAAGTTATTGTGAAGAATTACTCTTTTTTTTCAGAAATTTTTTCCTTTTCAACTTTCAAAACTCTTATCTCACAAAGTGACAAGGGATATATTTTTTTTAATTTAGAACTAATCTCTTTCTGGATTTTGTTTTTAAGAGTTTCATCAAATATTTTTTCTGTTGTGGAGTCCCTGGCCCATAGAGTTAGTTCCTCTTTTGCCTTATTTCTTAGCGCTTTTCTGACGGCTCTTGAAACTTTTCTTCTTGTAACTAAAAATGGTTTTATTCTTATTTGTGAATCTTTGGCTTCTGCCAAAAAAGAATCCTCAACGTAGTTTGTTCCCCGTCTCACCATTCTCCTCAAATAGTATGGCAGGAGTCTGAGTTCCTTGGGGAAGACCAAAACATCTTCACCATTTACTTTAGTTCTAAAAGTTATTATTGCTGCCTTTCCTTTCAGGGTTCTTGTAAGGTCGTATTTTATGAATCGCTCCCCCAATTCTTTAACTTCATAGGCCTGAAGCTGGGTCCTTTTTTTAATTAAAGGAATCTCGACATTGAAAAATTTCTTTTTTCTTTTTGCCTGTGCCATTATAAAGACAACCTCCGGTTTTCTTTATTACCCAAATGGGCATAAACAAACTTTCCCTTAATTTGTTTTTGATATTTCATTTTAACTTTTCACCTCTGTTAGTTTATTGTTAAGGAGTTTCTCCAAAACCGAAACTCCCTTTTTAAAATCTTTAGGATCTCCGTATGCAAAAACAGGAAATTCTCCATTCCTTATTACTGCAGACAATCCCGGACTTACATGAAAGACATATAATTCGGGTTTTATTTTTGTATTAATTGCCAAGATTTCAATATCCTTTTTATCAGCCATTTCGTACATTTTATTAAGGAAATAATTTTTATTAAATCTCCCCGATAAAAGATATTTTTTAGTTTCTATCATATTATTCCTGCAGTACCCTCCCTGCTCTTTTTCCTTTCTTTTGGTATTTTGATTTTTTACAGACCTGACAGGTGTACATAATGTTTGTCTTTTTAGTTGTTTTAGATTTTCTTTTGAACTTTGAAACCGCGGGTTTTGAGCCCCATTTACCCTTGTTTCCTATCCCAACTCCAAGTCCTCTTGTTTTTGCCCTTGCGATTCCCCCTCTTTTAAGGGTACCTCTTTTTCCACCAGTTGAAACTACTTTTATTTTCTGTTCAGTCTGTTTTTTGCAATACGGACAAAATCTTTTTGTCATTTTTGGCAATTTCATAAAGTTATGTCTTGAAATTGCTTTATAAAGTTTTGGGGGAGAATGGTCCCGCAGTTCTTTTTTTAAAAAGAGTTTCTTGTGGAATAGCTTATGATAATACCAATTAAAATAATTCCCGCTCCGATGATATAGGTTGTAGTAATGCCCAGGGTGGAAAGATAAGGAAGATTAATTGAGTTTCTCAAAAAATAATTCCATGCAATAACTAAGATACCAATTAGATAAATAAAAATTTTTAATCCGGTTAATTTTGGCATAACATTATAACTCTTAAAGCTATTTAAATTTAATTAATCATGAGGAGAATAAAATTCAAAAAAGGAAAACAAAGGGACTTCTTGACAGAAGTTTTAAAAAAGTTGGATTGTCCTTCTTTGCGCGCGCTAAATCAGTTTGGATTGGGAGTTCCATATTCTACGCTTAAAAATTATTTCAATGAATCAAGGACCCTTCCGGAGTCTTTGTTTAATGATTTGTATTACCTTTCCAAAATTGATGTAAATAAAAATTATTTTGAATTTATTAATGAACATTGGGGTCAGGTAAAAGGCGGTCAGCGGAAAGGATTAAAAACTTAGGAAGGTTGTATTTTTAATGAGAGATCCCCTTAAAAGAAGTGATGGAAAAAAAATTGTTTTGATTGTTTTGGACATTTTTTTTGGACTTTATTTTTTAAATTCGAAAGTTCCAATTGTTGAGGAGCTTAATTTTTTTTCTTCTTTTAACGACTTTATAATTTTTGCAGGGGGAATTTTGTTGCTCTTGAATTTTCTTTATCTTTTGCTTTTTTCAAGAAGAGTAGGACGCGGGGTTTACTGATATTTATTTATTTTTAAACAAATATTTATATATGTTGTTTTCATTTTTTATAGATGGTGAAAAGGGTGGTGAATAAGAGGGGTCAGGTGACGATTTTTGTTATAATTGCTCTTGTGATAATTGCGGGGGTTGCTTTTTATTTTGCGTTTAAGGGCACACTTTTTTCAGGGGGGCTTTCTGCTACTTTTGAGCCTGTTGAAAGTAGCTTTCTTAATTGTATTCAGGAAAAAACAGAAACCGGAATAAAGATCCTTGGATCAAAGGGAGGACATATGGAAAATCCTGAATTTGTTCCGGGGTCAGGGTACATGCCTTATTCCTCTGAACTTGATTTTTTGGGCGTGGGAATTCCGTACTGGCGTTCGATTAGTGGAAGCAATATTCTTATAAACCAGATTCCGACAAGGCAGGAGATGCAAAACCAGCTTGCTAATTATATTGAGCTTGGGGTTCAGGATTGCAATTTTGAAACTTTTTTGTCTCAGGGCTATTTAATTCAAAAGGGTCCCATGGCCGCACAGGTTACAATTAGGGGGGATTCAGTTGATGTCTCTTTGAACATGGACTTAAATCTTGAAAAAGATGAAGAGAGTGCAGTCGTGAGCAAGCATGATGTGACTGTAAATTCACAGATTGGGAATTTGTATGATGATGCCGTCAATTTTTATAATCTTGAAAATGAGGGAATGATTATTGAAAATTACTCTGTTGATATTTTGAGAACATACGCCCCAGTCGACGGATTTGAGTTAAGCTGTTCCCCGAAAATTTGGAATGCAGATGAAATTTTTGACACTTTAAAAAATGCCACACAGGACAACTTTTTTGCCCTTAAAAATTCCGGGAGAAATGAAGATTATTTTAATATGAAAGTTCCAATTGACTCTGAAGTTAGAATAATTAATTCCCGGGACTGGCCAAGTGTTTATGAAGTTGAGCCGGCAAATTCTCCGATTCTTGTTGCGGAACCCGTGGGGAACCAACAAGGTCTGGGAGTAGTTGGATTTTGTTATGTTCCCTATCACTTTGTTTATAACTTAAGGTATCCGGTT
>JAHJRS010000055.1 GCA_018830845.1 Nanobdellota archaeon | reverse complement strand
CAAAAAAATCCCGAAGAGTTCAGAATTAGGGCGTTACTTTTCCTCAACAACACATCCAAGATTTTCAAGTTTTTCTTTAGCTTTAGCTAAGTCTATTTCTTTTACAAGAATATGGTCAGTTGAATAAGCAGAAATGGCAAAGATAGAAATTTTTTCATCTGCAAGAATTTTAGAAACTTTTGCGAGAAATCCTACTAATCCAAATGGTAAAACCATATCAAAAGTTAGAATTTTCCAATCTTTTTCAATTTCAATAATATCTTCATCATTAACTTTTGATTGGTCAATTATCACAGTGGTTTCATTTTTATCAATGATGTTTGCGAAAGCATCAGGGTAGGATTTTTTTGATTTTACAACAGCAAAAGTTTCATTCCAGACATACACTTTGCCATTTTTGAAATATTCTTGTAACTCCATAATAAACTTGAAAATCTCTGTAAATATAAAAGTATCGCTCTAAGCCCTAATTCTGAATTGAATATAACATCTATTACATCTACAAAATTTTTCGTTGTGGATGTAATCGCTGATGAATTTGAACAAAAAGTTTATATAATTTGGGAAATTGTCGCTTTATGAGTTATACTATTTCAAAGAGAGTTTTTCTTGAAAAACTTATTGAAAGATGTAAATTACGAGGGTTTAGCACTCAAACAATCAAATCTTACAAATTTCATATTTCATCTTTTTTGGATTTTCTTGATAAAAGTAGATTAAACCTAAACCAAGATGGGGTTAAGTCTTATTTGTTGTCACAGAATAAAGCACGAAATACAATTCGTTTGAGCCATATGGCTATTCGTTTCTTTTTTCTTGAAGTTTTGGGCAAGCCCTTAACCCTTGAAGAAATTCCTTTGATGAAAAAAGAGAATAAATTGCCAAAAGTAATCTCAAAAGAAAAAATAAAAATTATGATTGACTCGTGTGAGAACCTTAAGCACAAACTAATTATTAAATTTCTTTATTCTTCCGGCTTAAGGCTTTCTGAACTTTTAAATTTGAAACGAAGTGATATAGATTTTGACAACAATTTAATTTTAGTCCGTCAGGGTAAAGGGGCAAAAGATAGAATGACTCTTCTATCACCAAACCTGAAAGATAATTTGTTAAAATATTACAGCAGTTATAAATTTAAAACAAGTTATATTTTCGAAGGAAGAAATGGAAGGTACTCCAAGAAGTCAGTCCAGAAAATTTTAGAGAGATTGGGAAATAAAATTGGTCTTAAGATACATCCACACATGTTAAGACATAGTTTTGCAACACATCTCCTTGAAAATGGGACTGATTTGAGGTATATTCAAAAACTTCTCGGGCACTCCTCTTCCACAACCACTGAAATTTATACACACGTAGCAAATCACCAACTAAAAAACATAAAATCTCCTTTGGATAATTTGTAAAATGGTGAAAAGAAAAAACCAACACCTTTTTATAATTTTAATCATAAATCTTAAATATGGTGCAAAAAAAGAAGGTGAGCGGCAATCCTGAACCTCCGGAAACAGGAGTTTTAAAACACCCAAAACATTTTTACGGCAGAATTCATATTTTGGTAAAAAATCGGCTTTGGCTGCAGGTTATTATTGCATTAATTTTGGGTATTCTTGCTGGTTTATTAATTGGCCCGAGTTTTGGGCTTATTGATACTGACCTCTCAAAATTAATAGGGGAATGGGCTTCAATACCCGGAATTTTATTTTTAAAAATAATTCAAATTGTAGTCGTCCCTTTAATCTTCGTTTCAATAATTATCGGTCTGGTTGGTGCAAGAGATTTAAAACAACTTAAAAAGATAGGATTAATTTTTGTAGTCTATCTAATATTTACAACGGCCATCGCGGTTGGGATAGCAATCCTTTTAGCCACCACAATTAAACCGGGACTTTATGTCTCGGCAGACTCGTTTGACTTGGAAGGAAACGAAAACCTCTCTTCTGATATTTCTGCATTTTCAATGCCCGATTTTAAGGACCTCCCTTCTTTGATAGATTCTTTTTTTCCTACCAATTTATTTGGTTCTATTGTTCACGGGGAACTGCTTTCAATAGTCTTTTTTGCAATAATTATTGGGATATCCTTGCTGATACTCAGAAAAAATAAATCAAGGCCCCTTATTTCAGTTTTAAGTTCCGTTCAGGGTGTTTGTATGATTATAATAAAATGGGCCATGCTAATTGTTCCTATTGCGGTTTTCGGTATGATGGTAAAACTTACTTCCGGGTTTGGCATTTCCACTCTGGTTGGCCTGGGGTCCTATGTAATGACTGTTTTATTAGGATTGTTTGCCCTAATTTGTGTTTACCTTATTTTAGTTTTCATTTTCGCAAAGATAACCCCTCTTGATTACCTCAAAAAAATAAAAGATGCACAGCTGCTTGCTTTTTCAACATCGAGTTCTGCAGTAGTTATGCCCTTATCCATGAAAGTTTCCGAAGAGAAACTAGGGGTCAGACCATCTATTGCAGAATTTATAATTCCCACAGGAGCAGTTATTAACATGAACGGGACTGCACTCTATCAGGTCATAGCAATAATCTTTTTGGCGCAGGTATTTGGAATTTCACTTGGAATAACTTCCTTGTTAGTCCTGTCATTTTTAGTAATAGGGGCCTCTATTGGTACTCCTTCTGTTCCGGGAGCAGGAATTGCAGTTTTAGCGATGATACTAACGGGACTGGGAATTCCAACTTTGGGAATCATTTTAATTCTGGGAGTTGATAGAATTCTTGACATGAGCAGAACAACAGTTAACGTCACAGGGGATTTAACTGCAAGTGTAATTATTGACAGAACGATTAAAGAAGATGCAAGCCCAAAATAAGATTAAATTATTTTCTAAAGCCGAAGCTATAAAAATTCTACAAAAAAATAAAATTTAATTGTTACTCGCTTTCTTCAGACTCACTTGCTAAAAATGCCCACCAGGGTTTTTTTGTCTGGATTGCTTCACCAGTTTCTGCATCCACTTGTGCCTGTACTTGCATTTTTGCCTTAAATAGCCCAAAAAGTCTGGCTTGTTTTTGAACCTGAACTTCATAAGCTGCCCTTACTTGTTCCCCCTGCCCCACTTCTTTTAGTTCAAGGGTGCAGTTGTTATCCTCAGAACAAACCCTAAGCCTCAATTGTTCTAATGCTATTTCCGATGCTGCATCAGGCATTATTTTGATTTCGGCAAATCTGCCATTGCTCAAAGTCGCCCGCAACGTTGTCCCATTCCCAGCCTGCTCTTGGGTCATTTGCATAGATGTATGCGCAAAAACGGCCCCGGACTCTAATCTAAATTGATTATTTTCCTGCGCCTGAATTTGGACCTGCCCACCGCTTGGAGTAATATAGTTTCCAGCTTGGATTTGGACCTGATTGCCAGTTCCATTTCCCTGAGCTAGAGCAAAAGAACTCATTAAAACAAAAACCACTAGGCCAAACAAAATTTTTTTCATATAATTTATCTCCTGTTTCATAATAGAAAAGGAAATATTTAAACTTTCCCCCTAAAAAGAGGAAATTGCACAATAAAATTACCCAATAAAACTAAAAAAATATAAAAAGTCTGTTAGACAAATTATAAAATGGTGAAAAGAAAATTACTTTGGGAAATTTTGGTTCCTAAGTTTTCAAATAAAGGTTATAAGTTTCTCATAGAATTTCATAAAAGATGGGATAAAAAAGTTGGGGTAATTTCAGGAGGGTTAACAATACTAAGAACTGCAAAGGGCCACTGGATAAACCCGGATAAAAAACTTTTTTCTGAGGAGATGATTCCTGTACGAATATACTGCAACGAAAAAGAAATTGAAAAAATAATGAAGTTCACTTTAGATTATTACAATCAGGAAGAGGTATTTTGTTATCTCATTAGTAATAAAGTAAAAAGATTAAGTAAAAAAAGATGATAGAAAAAACGTCCCTTGGGCTTGTTCATGTTTATACTGGGGAGGGAAAAGGAAAAACTTCCGCAGGCATGGGATTGGTCCTACGAGCGCTTGGAAGAGGATTAAAGGTGAAAATAATCCAACTTTTTAAACGCGACACCGGAGAACAATTCTTTTTTGAAAATTCTGGGATAAAATACCTGCAGTTTAAGCCCCTTCATCCATATTTTAAAAATTACGAAGAGTCGGAACTTGAAAGCCTAAGAAGAGAATTTGAAGTTTTCTGGGAGGGGGCTCTAAAAGACGTTAATGAATATGATTTAATTTTAATTGATGAAGCTGGCCCGGGATTGAACTGGAAAATTATCTCTGAACAATTAATTTTCGATTTAATTCGTGACAAGCCAAAAAACACGGAATTAATATTAACCGGTCGTGATTTTCCAGATTCGGTAAAAGAAAAAGCGGATTACGTAACCGATTTGAAAAATGTAAAACACCCATATGACAAAGGAATCCTTGCAAGAGAAGGAATTGAATATTGATTCTGAAAATAATTATCCTTAAAAAGAACAAAAAATATTTTATTTGATGGTAAACTGGGATGATTATTTTATGTCTATGGCATATCTTGCCGCAATGAAAAGCAAAGATGAATCAACACACATTGGAGCTGTTGTTGTTGGGCCAAACAATGAAATTAAAACAACAGGGTATAACAGTTTTGTGAGGGGATTAAATGATAACATCAAAGCAAGACAGGAAAAACCCGAAAAATATTACTGGTTTGAACATGCTGAAAGAAATGCCATCTATAACGCAACACTCATCGGAACTTCACTTAAAGGATGTAAAATTTACACCAACGGAATTCCATGCATGGATTGCGCAAGGGGAATAATTCAGGCCGGAATCACTGAAGTCATAATTGATAAAAAATGGGATGAAAAGAATCCGGACATATGGAAAAAGCATGCGGGAAGAAGTATTGCAATGTTTAAGGAAGTTGGGGTTAAGATAAGGCTCTGGGACGGTAAAGTTTTGAAAATAAAAAAGTTCATGAGGGGTAAAACAATAAAATGATTCCCATAATTTTGATGTTTCTTGATTTAATTGCACTTGTTTCACTTACCCTTGTGCAATTCAAAATTGATTTTGCATTCCAGCTTGCGATTATGTCTTCGATTTACCTGATTGCAAAAGGATTTATGTTTAGAGATTTCATGAGTGTGATTGATTCATTTATAGGGGTATACCTTATAATTGCCTTTATCTTCGGAATTTCCTCATTCATATATTGGATAATTTTAGTGTGGTTTTTGTATAAACTATTTTTTGTTGTGTTTTTTAACGCAATGAAATTTTCATAAAATGATAATAGGAATCACCGGAACACTGGGAGCAGGCAAAGGAACTGTTGTTGAAATTTTAAAGAAAAAAGGATTTTCTCATTATTCAGTAAGGGAATTTTTAATTGAAGAGATTAAAAAAAGGGGGCTTCCCGTAAACAGGGATTCTATGGTTCTCGTTGGAAATAATATCAGAAGAAAAAATTCTCCGAGTTACATTGTAGAAAAACTTTATGAAAAAGCAAAAAATTATGGGGGGGATTCGGTTATAGAAAGTATTCGTGCTATTGGAGAAGCACAGGCATTAAGGAAAAAAGAAAATTTTTACCTTTTTAGTGTCGATGCTGACATAGAAAAAAGGTATGACAGAATAAAAAAAAGAAAACTTAATTCTGACTTTGTGTCCTACGAAAAATTTATCGAAGACGAAAAAAGAGAGATGAAAAACACTGACCCTTCAAAACAAAGCTTACTGGACTGCATTAAATTGGCGGACTTTAAACTTGAAAATAATGGAACAATTAGTGAGCTTGAAAAAAAAGTTGACAAGATTTTGGCAAATTTAGAAATTAAATAATTTATTCACATGAATTTTCATCATTTCGTGCATTTCTTCTAATCCATTTTCAATATAGGGAATAACAATATAATTATTTGGATTTTCTTTTGCAATTTCAAAGTACCCTTTGTTTACCCTCCTGTGAAATTCAAGTCCGTCAATAGACATCCTATCCGAGCTAAGTTGTTTTTCAAGTCCTTTTTCAGGAGAGATGTTAATTATGAATGCTAAATCTGGTTCATACCCAAAAGTTGAGAGTTTGTTTAATCTTTTTATTGACCCTAAATCTCCTCCTCTACCATAGCCTTGATATGCCAATGACGAGTCTCTTCCCCTGTCTTGTTGAACTGTGATTCCCTCCTTTAGTTTGGGGATGACTAAATTATAGTAAAGCAGAGCTCTGGAAGTTTGGAAAAGCAGGGCTTCCGACCAATTTTCAATCTCTTTACTTTTTGTATCCAAAAGAATGTCTCTAACTCTTTCGGATAGAGGAGTTCCTCCGGGCTCCCTTGTATTTATTACTCGAATTCCTTTTCCAACTAAATAATCCCTCATTAATTTTAACTGAAGAGATTTTCCGCATCCTTCTCCTCCTTCATAATAAATTAGTTTTCCTCTTTCCATTTTTTATTAATGCTCTTTTTTGTTTTTAAAATAATATGTTGTAAATTATATTTATGCTGCCATTTTTGCCTTAGAATCCCATTTATGGGGATTGTAACCTTTTAGGCTAACAACTTCTAAAAGAGGCAGATTAATTGCTTCCAGCAAAGGAACATCTTTTTCAAATTTCAATTTTGGAATTTCTTTTGGTTCCTTTGACAACTGCTCCAAAATAAAAGGGATATGGTCTTTTCTTTTATTTCCTTCTGATTCTATTGGCGCAGTTTTGAGATACCATTCTTTTAATTCAATATAATCCCCCCTTCTTCCAATTTTTTTAAATTTATTTTTAAATTCTTTCACATTGTCTGAATCCATCCAGAAGTCTGCTCTTGGGGGGACTCCCAAATAAGCATGAGTGTTTATAGTAGTATAAATAAAATTTCTTGGTTCATAACCTGTTTCTTTTGCAATCATATGCAATAAAAGAGAATCCTGTGCCTGATTGAAAGGATTACCTAAAAAAATATCATTACTTCTTTGAACCATATGCAAGTCAATAAAATTCCCCCAGACGCTAAACTGATGCCAGAAAGGGCAAGGACCTAAAGCCATTTCTTTTAATTTTGAAACATTCCAAGCTGAAAGTGTGTGATATCTTGAACCGGGTCTTTCTTTAATTCCTTTTAACAAATTTTGAAGCTGGTCAATTTCATTACCATCTGAGTCTTTGTCATGAATCCAATTATATCCATAAACCGGGCCTAAATCTCCGGCAACTTTAGCAAATTCAGAATCATTTTTTATTCTTTCAGTATATATTACAAATTCTTCATTCCACTTTTGAGTATGTTTTGGAATTTTTTCTTTTAATCCATTTTTTTTCAAATATCTGTCGAAAGCATTTGCCGTCCAGATATTTACATTTTTGTCAACCAAACTTTTTACGTTCCTTTCCCCCCTAAGCTTCCAAAATAATTCTTCAAAAGGCAATCTTGCAGGGACATCTTTTGTTGTTATAATGGGGAAACCTTTTCTTAAATCAAAATTAGTTTGCCACCCTGAAATTCCCAAAATGTATTCTTCAGTTCTTGGTTCATAACTAACGTCACCTTTACCAAGAATTTCTTTTAAAAGGGTATGATACTCTTCCATTTTTTTATTAAGAGTTGTGTTATTTATATAGGTTATTGACAATTTTAAATATAAAATCTTATAAATAAATTTTTCTTGGAAAAGTAATGACATGGAAAGAATCAATTCCGGAAGTAACTAATGGAGAATTTGAAGAATTCACTAAAGATAGACTTGCTTTTATTGATTTTTTTGCTGAATGGTGCATGCCCTGCACAATGATGAGTCCGATAATTGAGGACCTTTCTGAAAAATTTGGAAACAAAATAAAATTTGGCAAGGTTAATGTTGATGACAATCAAAAAATTGCACAAAAGTTTGAAATAACTTCAATTCCGACTTTTGCCCTAATAAAAAATTCGGAAATTCTTGAGAGGATTTCCGGAACAGTTACCCAGGATGAACTTGAGGAAATTTTAAAAAAACATCTGTAAAATGAAAAGTCTTGAAAAAAGAATGAGTGATTTTAAGGATTTTAAAAAGGCACAAAAAAATCTGAAGGAGTTTGAAAAAATGATGGAATTGGTAAAAAATTATCCCATTAAAAAATCCGGCCCGGCTCCCCCCTCCCCGCCATACACAATCACCGACCAGTGCAAATATTCCTTTCCAAGAAACATTTAAAAATTAATTACTTCTCTTCTGATTATCAAAAATGGCTCCGTAGCCCTGACTCGCAACCTGTTTGCGAAAAGTTACGTAAACCATAATGCAAACAAATCGCTCGGCCTGGTTAACCAGGCTGAGTAATTCAATACGGCTCCGTAGCTCAGCCTGGTTAGAGCACCGGACTTTTAATCCGGGTGTCGAGGGTTCAAATCCCTTCGGGGCCATCTTCTGGATTCAAAAACAATGTTCCTACTTTAAAAAGCAAAGATTTATAAACTAATTTTTTATAAATTTTGTATTGTCTAATTCCTAACTGGGGTTATGCAAAATTAAATCCCTCCACGACGACAAAACAAATGCATATCCTACAACCCAAACATATAAGATTAAATAATAAACAAGCCGAGGATATTTTGACAAAATTTAATATTTCTAAAAACCAGCTTCCAAAAATTCTTTCAAGTGATGTTACACTTCCGGAAGGATGTGAAGTAGGAGATATTATTCAGGTTGAAAGGAAAGAGGGATCAGAATTAAACATTTATTACAGGGTTGTTGTATAATGATTGAAGGCAAAAACCATTTAGTTGTGAAAAAATATCTCGAAGACCACTCACTTGTTGAGTCAAATATTATTTCTTACAACGAGTTTATAGAACACAGGATGCAGGAAATTGTAGACGAAATTTCAAACTCACTTGACCAGGATGAAGAGGAATTCAAGATTAAGCTTGGAAAAGTTAAGGTAGAAAAGCCGGTTGTAATTGAAGCAGACGGAAGCACTTCAGCCATAATGCCTTATGAGGCAAGACTTAGAAACTTAACTTATGCTGCCCCTATTAAACTTGAACTTACAGTAAAAAAGGAAGGCCAAATTGATTCTGAGATTGTTGAAATTGGAAAAATTCCTGTTATGGTTAAGAGTAAGGCGTGTAACACTTCGGGGCTTGATAAAGAAAAACTAATTGAAAACTATCATGACCCTCTTGATCCGGGCGGATACTTTATTATAAAAGGCAATGAAAGAGTTATGGTGATGGCCGAAGACCTTGCGGAAAATCAGCCTTTCATAGAAAAAAATTCGAAGGGGAGCCTGATACTCAAGGTTTTTTCACTTAAGGGAACTTACAGAATCCCTACAACAATAAAAGAGGGAAGGGATGGGATTTTTGAAACATCCTTTTCAAGATTTAAGGATATTCCTACAATAATTTTGCTAAAGGCACTTGGCCTTACAAAAGAATCAGACATTGCAAAATTCATAAATAGGGAAACAGACAGCATGATTGTAAACCTGTATGAATTTGTTGACATTGCAACCGAAGAAGATGCCATGATGTACATTGCTGAAAAAACAAACCTTCAGGGAACAAAAAAAGAAATTCTGGACCGTGTAAAACAACGAATTGATTCTTACCTTTTCCCGCATATTGGACAGGACAAAAATTCAAGAATGAAAAAGTCAGTTACAATCTGTAAATTGATAAAACAATTTCTTCTGGCAAAAGAAGAACCTAAACTTCAGACAGACAAAGACCATTATTCAAATAAAAGAGTCAGACTTTCAGGAGACCTTCTTACAACATTGTTCAAAGTCAACCTTGGAATCTTAATTAGAGACCTTCAATACTCACTTCAAAAATCATCAAAGAGAAAAAAATTCTTCTCAATAAAAGTTTTGGCAAAGTCAACCTTATTCAGCCATCGTGTTGAATCCGCAATTGCAACAGGCTCATGGACCGGAGAGAGAAGCGGAGTTACACAAAATATGGATAAGACAAATTATCTTGCAACAATTTCACAATTGCAGAGAGTTTCTAGTATGCTTGAAAGCGGTCAGGAAAATTTTAAGGCAAGAACATTGCATCCAACCCACTTTGGAAGATTCTGCCCGATTGAAACTCCGGAAGGAACTGAAATTGGATTAAGAAAAAATCTTGCACTAATGAGCAGAGTTTCAACAAGAGTTGACCTTGACGAGGACAAATTTGTAGGATACCTTGAAAAATCAGGGCTTGACAAAAACCTTACAGAAGGGTTTGAAGTTTTTTTCAACGGAAATTATATTGGTAATGTTAAAAATCCCAAGGATTTTGCAAACTTAATAAAAGAAAAAAGAAGAAACAACGAACTTCCCGGAGAATTAAGCATAAACGAAAAAGAGGGACTTCAGACAATTTTAATTTCGACTGAACCGGGGAGAGTTTTAAGACCATTAATTGTTGTTGAAAAGGGTGTGTCAAGACTAAAAGATGAACATTTGGTAAATCTTGAACAGGGAAATTTGAAATGGATTGACCTTATTAAATCCGGAATAGTTGAATACATCGACGCTTCGGAAGAAGAAAGTACTCTAATTGCATTAAATGATAAGGAAGTTACCCCCGACAACACACATGTTGAAGTTGATCCTGTGGCATTCCTCGGTGCTGTTACAAGCCTTGTTCCTTATGGAAACCATGACCAATCTTCAAGACTTAACAGAGGTTCAAAAACCCAAAAGCAGGCTCTTGGCCTTTATGCTGCGAATTACCTGTGCCGTCTTGATACAGATGTTTCAATTCTCCAATATCCTCAAAAACCTCTGGTTAGAAGTTTTGTGTATGATACCCTTAATACTTACCCTGCGGGGCAAAATCTGACAGTTGCAATTATGACTTATGAAGGATATAACATGGAAGATGCTCTTGTTTTAAACAAAGGCAGCCTCGACAGAGGAGTCGGAAGGAGTTTTTATTTCAGACCCTACTCTGCAATTGAAATGAATTATGCAGGGGGGCTTAAAGATGAAATAACAATTCCCGAAAAGGATGTTTCGGGTTACAAGATGGAATCACTTTACAAATCCCTTGAAGATGACGGGATAATTTACCCTGAGGCAGATATTGAAGAAGGAGAAGTTCTCATTGGAAAAACTTCACCTCCAAAATTTTTAAGTGAAGCAAGGGAAATTTCAGTCAGAACGAAAAAAGAATCAAGTGTAACGTTAAGACAGGAAGAAAAGGGAATTATAGAATCAGTTTTTATTACAGTTGATGATGAGGGAAATAAAATTGTTCAGGTAAAAACAAGGGACTTGAGAATTCCTGAATTGGGGGATAAATTTGCAACTTCGCATGGTCAAAAGGGAGTTGTGGGAGAAATAGTTGACGAAGAGGATATGCCATTCACTGCTTCAGGGATAAAACCAGACGTAATGTTTAACCCGCACGGACTTCCCAGCCGTATGACTGTGGGATACCTTTTGGAGCTTCTTGCAGGTAAAACTGCATCCCTAAGGGGTAAAGTAATTGACGGAACTTCATTTTCAGGAGAGACCAAAAAGGATCTTGAAGCTCAGCTGACAGATTTGGGTTTTAGATACGACGGAAAGGAGACTATGTACAGCGGGGTCACAGGCAAAAAGATGGAATCCAAAATTTTCATTGGCAACCTTTACTACCTTAAACTTAAATATATGGTTGCAAACAAAATTCACGGAAGAGCTTCAGGTAAAGTTGCACTTCTTACAAGACAACCAATTGAAGGAAGAGCAAGAGGAGGGGCACTTAGGCTCGGAGAAATGGAACAGCAGGCTCTCGTTGCTCATGGTTCTTCATTGTTGTTAAAAGAAAGATATGACTCAGATAAAATTGCACTTCCCATTTGCGCTAAGTGCGGGGCCATTGCACTTGAGGACAAAATAAGGAAAAGAACTATCTGCCCTGAATGTCATTCTGAAGATATTGAACCTGTTGAGGTTTCATATGCATTCAAGCTTCTTGTGGAAGAACTACAGGGGCTTCATGTGAATACTAAATTTGATTTAAAGAACAAATACGAGTAAAATGGAAAAAATACTAAAATTTAACACAAATAAATCTTATGAGAATGCAATAAAATGGATGAATAAATATTTTGATAACTCCGCGAAAAATTCAGAATTGATAATTGGGGGAAATTCACTTTATTATAAAATAGGGGGGGATAAAATAAAATTTTCTGAAGAAAAAAGAGAGGTTCTGATTGAATGTGCAAATAAAAAAGTTTTAAATTTCCTTGAAAAAAAATTAAACGAATTCAACACAAATAAAAAATGAAAAAAGTAGTAAGCAAAAAAATAGGAGAAATAAGATTTTCACTTTTTACGCCTGACCAAATAAAGAAAGTTTCTGTTGCAAAAGTTGTAACCCCAGAACTTTATGATATCGACGGCTACCCTGTTGATGGAGGGTTAATGGATCTGAGACTTGGAACAATTGACCCCGGAGTAAGGTGTCGTACTTGTGGGGGAAAAATAAAAGAGTGTATTGGACACCCCGGAAGTATTGACCTGGCCAAACCTATAATTCATTTAAAATATGCCCAAATTATTGAAATGGGTTTAAGGTCCTTTTGTCAGGAATGTGGAAAACTCATGATTGATGAAAAAGATTTGAAAAAATATTCTCCAAATGAAAGGGCTAAAAAGGCAAAGGATTCCAAGAAATGTCCTCATTGCCAGGCCAATCAGGAAAAAATAAAACTTGAAAAACCAACAAGCTTTTACAGAGGAAAAACGAGGATTTTCCCGACGGAAATCAGAGAAATGCTTGTCAGAATTCCGGATGAAGAATTGAAAAAAGTAGGGGTAAACTCAAAAACATGCAGAATTGAATGGTCAATTTTAAACTCTCTTTTGGTTCCTCCGGTTACAGTCAGACCTTCAATAATTCTTGAATCAGGAGAAAGAAGTGAAGATGACTTGACTCACAAATTATCTGACATAATAAGAGCGAACCAGAGACTTTGGGAAAACCTGAACGCGGGCGCACCTGAAGTTATTATTGAGGACCTTTGGGATTTATTGCAGTACCACATTACAACTTTTTTCGATAACACTGTTGCAAGAGTTCCTCCAGCAAGGCACAGAAGCGGTCAGCCGTTAAAAACAATAAC
This sequence comes from Nanobdellota archaeon, assembly GCA_018830845.1. Taxonomy (GTDB): domain Archaea; phylum Nanobdellota; class Nanobdellia; order Pacearchaeales; family GW2011-AR1; genus GW2011-AR1. The sequence continues at coordinate 4,567 of JAHJRS010000055.1, read as the reverse complement.
AGAAAGGATAAAAGGAAAAGAAGGAAGAATAAGAAAAAACATTGCAGGTAAAAGAGTAAACTATTCCGGTAGAACCGTCATCAGCCCTGACCCAAACATAAGAATAAATGAAGTGGGAGTCCCTTATGAAATCGCAAAAGTTGTTACAGTTTCTGAAATTGTCAATGATTTAAACAAAGAAAAACTTTCTCAGCTTATCAAGAGGGGTGAAAACTGGCCCGGAGCAAATTATATTATAAGGCCCGACGGAAGAAAGAAAAAGATTACGTCTGAACTTCAGGAAGAAATTATAGAAGAATTAAAACCGGGTTACAAGGTTGAAAGACATCTTCAGGATGGGGACATCGTTTTATTCAACAGACACCCTTCACTTCACAGAGCAAGCCTTATGGCACACTTTGTCAGAATTCTTCCGGGAAAGACTTTTAGAGTTCACCCTGCTGCAGCTGCACCTTACAACGCAGATTTTGACGGGGACGAAATGAATATTCACTCACCTCAGACAGAAGAAGCAAGGTCTGAGGCAAAAATACTTCTTGATGTAAAACAGAATTTAATTTCTCCAAAAAACAACACTAATTTAATAGGGTGCATTGTTGACGCTGTTACAGGGAATTATATTTTGGGCCAAAGAGAGTTTGATAAGGAATACGCAAACCAGCTTTTGTATAAGTCGGGAATAGAGGGAGAAGTCCTTACAAAAACAATAAGCGGGAAAGATATATTTTCATTTATTTTGCCTGAAATTGATTTTGCAAATAATTCAATTCAGATTAAAAAGGGAAAGATTGTAAAAGGCGAAATTGATAAAAGCACCTTTGGAGATGAAGATGGGGAGCTTGTAAAGATTATTGATGAAAAATATGGAAGAAGCGTTGCATTTGATTCAATAAGAATGGCATTTAACCTCGGTAAAAATTATCTTTCTGAAATAGGAATAACTGCTTCTGTCGATGACTTTGACCTTGACGAGGGCACGATTGAAGAAAGTGAAAGAATAATAAAAACAACAGAAAAAAAAGCGGATGAAATTCTTGAATCATATGAAAATGAGACCCTTGAATTAATTCCCGGAAAATCAAGAGAAGAATCCAGGGAGATTCATCTTCTTAAAATTCTTAATGAAGTCAGAACAAAAATAGGATCTATGGTTAAAGAAAGATTTCCCGATACCAATCCTATAAGTTATATGATTAAATCCGGGGGGGGAGGAAATATACTTAATATTACACAAATGGCTTCATGTGTTGGTCAGCAGGCTTTTGCAGGAGGAAGAATTAACATAGGATATACTGAAAGAACACTTCCATTCTTCAAGAGGGGAGACCTTTCACCAAAAGCAAGAGGATTCATAAAGAGTTCATTTATTAAGGGATTAAAACCGGACGAATTTTTCTTTCAGGCAATTACCGGTCGTGATTCCCTTATGGACACTGCACTTAGAACTCCAAAATCAGGTTATTTATACAGGCGTTTAGCCAACGCGCTTCAGGATTTGAGAGTGGAGTACGACGGAACAATAAGGGATTCAGGAAATAATATAATTCAGTTTCAGTATGGAACCGACGGTTATGACGTTTCAAAAATACACTTAAAGGAGAAGATTTCTCCGGGGGAGGCAATTGGGCTTGTAACAGCACAGTCATTTGGTGAAGCTTCAACGCAGATGGTTCTTAACACATTCCACATGGCAGGTGTTGCTGAAATGCAAGTAACTACCGGGCTTCCAAGAATTATAGAAATTTTTGATGCGAGAAAAAAACCATCTTCACCAAAAATGGAAATATATCTTGATAATAAATATAATAACGAAACAGATGCAAAAAAGTTTGCTGAAAGAATAAAAGAAGTCACCTTGAAGGAAGTTTCTTCTGAAATAAACCTTGACTTTGGGAACAAAACAATAACGATTACTCTTAACGGCAAGGAATTAAAAAAGACCCACACCACAGAAGAAAAAGTTGTTGAAAAATTAAACGACCTAGGTTTCAATGCAAAAAAAAGAGGAAACAACGTCGTACTAAATGCTACCGATTATAATTTTAAGGAAATTTACCAATTAAAAGAAAAATTAAAAAAGGCGATAATTTCGGGAGTTAAAGGAATTGAGCAAATCCTAATTGTTAAAAGAGGGAGGGACTTTGCGGTAATAACCCTTGGAACAAACCTTAAAGAAATAATTAAGTTAAAAGAGGTTGATCAGAAAAGAATAGTTTCAAACGATTTGTATGAAGTTGCTGATATTTTGGGAATTGAAGCCTCAAGACAATTAATTATTAATGAGGTTGCAGATGTTCTTGACTCTCAAGGTCTTGACATTAATATAAAACATCTTGAACTTATCGCTGATGCTATGACAAACACCGGCGACGTTAAAGGAGTTACAAGAATGGGTATTATTGCACAAAAAGCATCTATTCTTGCAAGAGCAACATTTGAGACTCCGGTAAAGCAATTTGTAAATGCCACTGTTAAAGGCTCCTCGGATAAACTTGAAAGTGTCATTGAAAACATTATTCTTAATCAGCCTGTTCCCGTCGGGACAGGACTTCCGGGACTTCTTGTTAATGTAATTGGTCCTTTGACAAAAGATGAAAAAAGCAAAAAAACTGCGAGTTTGAAGGTTGTTGAAGAAACAAATAAATAGATATTTACCGACGACAAAAAATATTTTTCAAAGGCAAAAAAACAAAAAACAACAATTTTATAAAGAGGACGCGTATAGGGAAATTATAACATGATAAACATTATTGACATGCAGGACTTAAGGCATCTTAATTTATTCAGAAAAGTTACAAAAATTCAGACAAGATATTGTTTTAAGTATAACGAAATTTTGATGTTTTGTGTTCCAAGAAGGGAAATTTCAAAAGCTCTTGGAAAAAATGGTGAAAATTTAAAGAAAATGTCAGACATAATAAAAAGAAGGGTTAGAATAATTCCCATCCCAAATGGGATAGAAGACGCAAAATCACTCATTAGTTCAGTTATTGCTCCGGTAGGATTTAAAGAAATTGAAATAACTCCAAAAGAGGTTATTGTGAATGCAGGAAGTGAAAACAAGGCCGCCTTACTTGGACGAAACAAAAGGAGATTTAGCGAAATGAAGAAAATTATCAAGGATTTTTTCAATCTGGATTACAGGATTATATAAATAATTATAAACTATAAAGAAAATTTTCTTCTTATGAGGTATGGTAAATTAGTTCGTGATAAGATTATCAACTTTCTTGAAAGTAAGGGGTTAAAATATACATGCCATCCCGCCTCGGAAAAAGAACTTCCTAAGAAACTGGAAGAGAAAGTTCTGGAAGAGATATATGAATTGTTAGAAAGCAAAAATGAAGAAGAATTTTCTGATGTAAAAGAGATATTAAATGAATTTTGCAGATTTTATGGGATTAATGAAAAGTTGGTGGAATCAACAAGAAGAAAAAAACTTCAAGAGCGTGGAGGTTTTGAAAAAAAAATTATCCTTGAAGAAATAATAGAAAAAGAAAATGAATTAGAGAAAAAGTGTTTTTTCTGCGAAGTTTACAAAGATGGAAAAGAAATTGCATATGAAAACAATCACTTTTATTCAAGATTTGATAGATTTCCCGTAAGCTTGGGACATTCGGAAATTATCTCAAAGAGGCACATTGAAAAATTGGAGGAATTAAAAAGAATTGAATGGGACTCTTTGAATTTAGCCATAAAAGATACCACCTATTTAATTGAAAACTCGGATTTGAAAAAAATTTACATTAATCTATTGAAAAATGTTCCTAATAAATCTTCAAAAAACTTTTTAGAATCAGCTATCAATTCTCCTTTTTTAGGCAAGAAACCTGATGCCTACAATCACGGAATTAACGATGGTGAGGCTGCTGGAAGAACGATTCACCATTTGCATTGGCATATCATTCCCAGGTATTTCGACGATGTTAAGAATCCGCAGGGGGGAGTAAGAAATATCATTCCACAAAAGGGATTGTATTAAAAAATGAAAAAATTAATAGACAAAAAAGCATTCCAAATAATTTATAGGGGGAAAGCAGAGGAATTAAAATCACAACTCGAAAATTTGGTTTCTCTTTGGAATAAAAATTTAAGAAATGCGATTGCTCAAGACCTTGATGATTTTGGAAAAATAAATTCAATTCAAAATAAGGAAGTTTCGGATATGTACAGAAGAATTTATTATTCACGGGAGAGATTGATTTATAGGGTTAATTCAAGTAATCAGTTTACCCAAAATATTGTTTTTCCTTTCATAATTAATGAATCAAAAGAAGCTGACAAAAATTTTCTAGAGAAAAATCCGTCCTGTAGAATAGAAACGTAGGAGTAACCTTTAAAAACTAATTTTCTTAACAATATCCATACTGTAAAATGGGATTAAAAAGCGCATTTAAAAAAATAAAAGACAGGAAGAAATTCCGATGGAAAGACAGAGCTTACAAAGTTCACACTCTTGACCTTTATGCAAAATCTGACCCTCTCGGAGGAGCAAATCAGGCAAAGGGGATAGTTCTTTCCAAATTTCAAAAAGAAGCAAGACAGCCAAACTCAGCGATGAGAAAAT
>JAHJRS010000054.1 GCA_018830845.1 Nanobdellota archaeon | reverse complement strand
TTTTGGAAGGTCAGCCGCTTTTTTTGCTTCAATTGATTTTGTAACAACCGGTTCAAAAAGGTGAGTGATTGCTTCAAAGGGCTCAATTTCTTTTGTTGAAATAGTCTCTCCGGCTAAAACATCCTTAAGTCCAACAACCCCTATAATATTACCTGCGAGAGTTTTATCACACAATATTCTTTGTGCTCCTTTCCAAACCGAAACCTGCTGGATTCTTGCTATGGATTTATTGTGGGACATATAAACTTCATCACCTTGTTTAAGTGTTCCTGAAAAAAGCCTCCCGGAAGCAACTTCTCCGGCATGTTTATCAACCGTAATTTTTATTGGAACAAATGCAATCTCCCCTTTTGGGTTGCAATTCATCAAATCTTTTCCTTCGGGGCTATCAAGATCTCCGTGCCATATTTTTGGGATTCTGTATTTCTGAGCATCAACAGGATTGGGGTGATTTTTTACGGACATGTTCAAAACAACTTCATGCAATGGCGCTTTTTTAGAAAGTTCTTTTATGTTTTGTTTTAATTTTTCATCATTGCTTTCGTCATATGCATTAATAATATCTTTGAAAGTAATTCCCTTTCTTTTCATAGAGGGGATACTCAGCGCCCAGTTATGAAATGCTGAACCAAAAGCAACAGTCCCGTCGCCAACCGAAACTTTCCATTTTTCTTTGTATTCTTCAGGAGCAATTTGGTGAATCAATCTGTTAACATGATCAATAATTGAAATAAACCTTTGCTGCATATTCTCAGGGGTCAATTTAACTTCTTTGATTAATCTGTCAACCTTGTTTATGAAAAGAACGGGCTTAACCAATTCTCTAAGAGCCTGTCTTACAACAGTTTCAGTTTGGGGCATAACTCCCTCAACAGCACATGTAAGAATTATGCATCCATCAACAGCCCTCATTGCACGTGTAACGTCTCCTCCAAAGTCAACGTGTCCGGGGGTGTCAATAAGGTTTATCAAATAATCTTCGTCCTCCACCTTGTGAATCATTGAAACTGACGCAGCATCAATTGTTATCCCTCTTGTTGCTTCGTCCTCGTGAAAGTCAAGTGCTCTTTGTTTTCCCGCAGTTTCTTCTGAAAGCATTCCTGCCCCTGCAAGAAGGTTGTCTGAAAAGGTGGTCTTTCCATGGTCAATATGTGCAGCAATAGCAATGTTACGAATATGGTCCTGCTTTTTCATTAAATTAGTAATTTCTGTCATGATAACTTTTACAAAAATTAGTTTATAAAACTTTTTGTGGTGATTCTTCTAAAATGTATTTGTTTATGGAATATTTTTTTTCAAAATCCTCTATTTTTTTGCAAACTTTTTTTGAACTCTCACCACACTCTTTATTTTTTTTCTTCAAAATTATCAAAATGTGCATCATAAATAGCTTTAGGGCAAATATTTTCATCTCTGAAAATCCATGGAAAAGTTTCATTAAATATCTCTTTAAATTCTCTGCATACTCTTTCTTCAAGAGGTTTTTTCATCTTATTAAACTCTTCCCAAATGTGACTCATATATGATTCATCCCCCCTTGTAGGTTCAAAATTTGCCTGCTTGTTGTAAAATTCTCTTAGTTTCTTCCTATCCTTTTCAACATTCATGTTGGTTTGAAGGGCTTTAAAATTTAGTTAATTTGCTAAAAAAGCCCCCCTATAGTTCTCTTTAATATTTTTCCAAGGTATCTGACTCTTTCATCATCACTTTCAGAAAGCATTTTTGTAATTCTTGCCATGTCTTCAAAAGTGATTCCAAATAATTTCTGAAAATAGTCAAATTTTTCTTCGGAATTTAAATTTTGATAATTTTTATTTTCCCCTTTTCCACTCAATAATTCATAAGCTTCTCCCACAGCAATAAATTCCAGTTTGCTTTCATTTTCCTTTCCAGGGTTTTTATCGGGATGGTAAACCATTGCAAGCTTTCGGTATGCACCTTTTATTTCATCCAAAGAGGCATTTTTTGAAATTCCCAGTCTTTCATAATAATCATCTGTTTCAGATGGTTTTTTCATTTTTTGAATTTTTTATTAATTAAAATATTAAATGGTGAAAATTCTTCCTTCTTGTAATCCCAATACTTTTCAATTGTTGTTTTATATTCTGAAAGACATCTCTTAAATTTAAGATATTTTTCTAAAAGTTCTTTTTCTAAATCATTCTCTTTTTCAAAAAGTTTATTTTCAGAAAGAGATTTAAATTGGTCTTCAGTGATTCTCTCTATTTCTCCAAGAAAGTCAAGATAATTCTTTTTGGCTTCGTCAAATAATTCTTTCATAAGAAAACAATTAATTTAAGGTTTAAAATTGTTTGTAGCAAAAAGATTTCTTTACCGAGCAGAATCAGCCTGAGCCTCATACTCTTTTTTCTTCTTTAGTGCAGAGCTTTCACCATTTTCTTCATATGCAAGGACAATTTCGTCTGCCAATGCCTGCGAAAATTTTTTCTTTTTTCCAAAAGATTTATCGCTTGCCCCGTGAACCATGTTTTTCAAAGAGAGGTTTACCCTTCTCATCGGAGAAACATCAACTGCCTGAGGGTATCTTGCCCCCCCATATTCAATTATGGTTGTTTCATCTCTTGGAGAAACTTTTTCAATTGCACGAATTAAAACCTCAACAGGGTTTTTTCCCGTTCTTTGCTCAATTATTTTAAATGCCTCAATTACAATTTTCATATTTCTTGAATATTTTCCTGTCGCATTTCCAAGTTCAATCTTGTGTTTTTTACCTCTGTGCCCCGTTAACGCAACTTTGTTCATAAGTCTTTCAACAATGTTAACCTTCGCCTGCCCGTGTTTCACAACATTTCTTCCGTGGGATTTTAAAATTAGTTTTGGCTCAAGGTTTATTACATTCTTTAGGCCATGGTCTTCAATTTTAATCCCAGAAATGTCCCACATGTTAAAAATTTTGAATTTTGGAACTTTGCTTTCAACTTTGATTTCTTCTTTTTCTTCCATTTTATCTTCTACCTTTTTG
>JAHJRS010000053.1 GCA_018830845.1 Nanobdellota archaeon | reverse complement strand
TATTTTTTCCTGCGTGCTTCTTCATCAAGTAATTCACCTGCTCCCCTGTCCAACCCGATTTTAACAGGCTTTCCCTTATTTCAGAGTTTTCCATCCCGTTTTTAACAGAGTTTGTTATGTAAAATATTGCATTGTAAAGGTGGTTTTTGTCCGGGAAAAGGTAACTTTCATATTTCACCCTATACCATCTGTGAAGTATTAAATAAATAAAAAGCCCTATAAGTAAAACCGCGATCAGACCTAAAATTAAAATCCAGAAGTTGCTTCTTGGCTCACTGATTTCGCCAACATCCTGAATGTCAATTACCGACGGAGAAATAAACATAAAACCTGTAATTTCTCCCGCTTGAGTTGTTGAAAATTCAATTCTTTCAGTCGAAGATGAAAGTTTAATGTATTTGTTCCCTTCGACACTTTGCACATTTTCCAAACTTCTAAAGCTTAATCCCCCAAGATTTTTTATTATAAAATAATAATCTTCCGATATTGATTCTGACTGGGAAACTGTCAACTCAAAGAACCTTATTGTTGATTCGGGTTTTTCATCCCAAAAAACAACCACCTGACTTTCAGTGATGTCCGAGTCAAGCTTGTCAACATTCCAAAACTGAACATAATCATAAGTTGATTGGGAATAATTGTAAGTTCTTCCCGTGACCAAAGATAGTGCATTAAGATCTATTGATTCTGAAGAAGGAATGTAAAAAGACTGCCTTACAACGTACTTTCCAAGTGAAAGTGGCGAACTTAAGTTTAGCAATTCTGAAATTATATGTGCGTATTCTTCCTCTGTTGTTGCAAGCGCTTCTTCCTCCTCTATTATTTCAAGGCTCGCTCTTAATGAAGGAATGTCAAGTATTTTTTTAACTTCATCCTGCTCAAACGTGCTCAATGAAGAAAAAAGGTTCTCAACTAAATCAAGGTTGCTTTTTCTTTTTTGAATTTCATAGGACAAAACCTCTTTTGGTGAACCCACTATAATGTCAAAGCCTGTCGGAATGTCCCCCACGTTCGTTTTTACAGTCAGAGTAAGTGTGAAACTTCCTTCTTCGTTATAAGTTGTTCTTACGTTCGGTGTGTTTGTAATTTTTGACTGGCCATCCCCAAATTCCCAGGTGTAAAGAGTTGGGTTTAATGTTGAAGGAACATGAGCAACAAAATCCGTCGGAAAGTTCGCTGCGGCCCTCAAAGGATAAATGCTTATTCCAAAGTCTTTTACTGAAATTTCTTCCTCAAAGAGTTCATCTCCTTTGTAATTTAGTTTGTAAGTTAAATTTGCTTCTTCGTTTGGGAGCTTGAAAAACTGCCCGAGATTGAGGTTTCCCATCGAGGAAGTTACTTCTGAAGGGTCTTCGTCGAATTTGTAAAAAGTTGTCATGGTCACACCTGAGCCTCCAATGAAATCATAATTTACATTCAGGTTTTTGATTGTAACTGACTGGTCTTTTGCAGATGTTATTTTTATTGGAACGTAACACGGATTGGCTGAGCAGTCTTTTGTTCCATATTCTGAAACAATGTAGTTTTCAATCATTTGGGAAAGATTGTTTCCATTTTTAAGAGTGTTTAGAATGTTTATTGTTCCGACATTTCCAAAATATTTTTGCCGCGCCCCTATTTCATAACTATAGACAGGAGTTTTTGGAGGGATTCCCTGAAAACCGCAGTTGTTCGCCTGTGAAAATCCCCTGACCTTATAGTCTCCGCTTCCCGAAGCGCCCGAGCTTATGCACACAAAATACTTGCCCTCCTCGGGAACTGAAACATCAACGCTGCAAAAAGCACGACTTCCGTACGAAGTCAAATCATTTTTTGACATCTGGCATCCATTTATAATATTGCCCTCCTTGGTGTAAAGGGTCATTGTCACGTTCTTTGTGCCTGCAGTCACCTCTTTTACCCAGGCACCAATATAAACCCCCGGCGTTTCGTTTAACAAAATTTCCTGGCAATAAGGTGTTGTTGTCAATGTTACTTCAGTTTGGCTTTGAGATGAATTAAAGCAACCAAAATTTTCTTCTCCTAAAGTGTTTCCGGGATTTGTGTTTTTAACGTCAACAATTTCGTCATTGAAAAAATCAACTGAAATCTGGTTTGTCGGGGATTCTGTTGCATCACTTTGAAGGTCAAAGCGCGCTGAATTTATTTTTACTAAATTCTGATTAAAAATAAGTCCGTAAAACGTGCTCTGTCCCTTGGGCAAGGAAAAAGTAAATGTGCTTCCTATTCCTCCCTGCACAAACCGGGATTCACAATTTGCATAACTGCATGTGTAGGGATAATTTTGAGATGCAAAAAGAAGCTCCCTTAATTCAACAGAATTTCCAAGTGAATCTGTGAACAACGAGTTTATTGGTTCATCTTCAAAACTTATTTCAATTGTTCCTGAAATTGATGAGCCTTTTGAGTACAAATCTTGAATTGAATAATCTGAAAAGTCATACGTTGCAGCCACAAACGAAAAGATAAAAACGGCTAAAATTAATGCAAAAAAATATTTTATTCCCTTCCTCTTTTCCATTAATTAACACAAGGAAAAGATGTTTATAAAGATTTTTGGGAATGATTTAATGTTCCCCATGGAATTTTACTTTGTTTTTTATATATTTTATAGATTTTTGAACAACCTCTTCAAGGTTTTTGTTTTTTTTCCATTCATTTAAGATAAAACCCCTAATCTTTTCTCTGGAAGGGTCCCTTTGAACACTCAAGAAAAGGTCCCTAAATTCTTCATTAATAATAACTGTGATTGCTTCACTTAGATAATCCATTTTTAATTCTCCAATCATATTTCTAACTTTCTCCCCCAAATAAGCATGAAACTGCATATGAAAAATTTCATGAGCAATAGTCATAAAAATTGATGGAATTGAGTTATAAAAAGAAATCATAAACCAAGGATCATTCTTTTTGTAAAAATAAGGACATCTTGTCATCGTAGTTAAGTATGCTTTGTATTTCCTGTGAGCAATTGGCTTATTAAATATTTTTTCAATTATCTTAAAAAATCTTTTCTCAAATGGTTCCCAATTTTCCCTAATAATTTTGGGATAATCCCTGAAAAAATTTTGACTATGGATAAATTGTATATTCTTTTTTATCTCATTTTCACTAAGACCTTTAAACTCAGGAGGAATTCCCCATTTGTCATTTTTTATTACATAAAAAAAATTCTCCCAGTCTTTTTTGGGATCAAAAAGGAAGTTGATTCTAGAAGAGCCTTTCATTTTAATCATTTGTAACATAAATCAAAAATTCTTTTTGTTTTGCCTCTTTTCCTTTTAGGGGGGATTCCATCTTTCCCTTAAAACTTAGCCTATTTTCCTTACACCACTCTTTTATCTCCTTAAATATTGCTTCATAATCTTCTTTCTTTCTTATTGCTTTTATGCCTTCCCAAAATTTAACCTCAAAAGGAGGCTTAATTAATGCAACAACTTCACATTTTTTATTGAAATGTTCTACTGCACTTAAAATTGCACCCCTAAAAGAAACAAAAGTTAAATCAATCGTACAGACATCAATTTTTTCCGGCAAATTAAATTTTTTTCTAATATCAAT
>JAHJRS010000052.1 GCA_018830845.1 Nanobdellota archaeon | reverse complement strand
CTAAAACCAGTCATTGAACAAAAACCACTTTTTCAAAAAGACAAAATAATCCTGGTGGATGAAGTTGACGGAATTTCAGCAACGGACAGAGGAGGAATAAGCGAATTAATAAAGCTTATAGAAGATTCAAAGTACCCCATAATCTGCACGGCAAATGATGCATGGAATCAAAAACTTTCCCCCTTAAGAAAAAAGTGCGAAGTAATAGAATTAAAAGAAATTTCTCCTGCCGGAGTAAAGAGTATTTTGAATGAAATTTTAAAAAAAGAAAAAACAACCGTGAACCCGGGGGTAATTAACAAAATTTCAATAAATTCAAACGGAGACTTAAGAAGTGCAATAAATGACCTTGAAACATTTTCAAAATTGGGGAAGGAAGAATCAATGGAAATTGACTCCAGAAACAAAAAAACAGACATATTCAAAGTCATAAGGCACATTTTTCAGGATAAAGTTTCAGTTGAGATGCTCGGGGCATTCGACAAAGTCAACATGCCTCTTGATGAGATAATATTATGGATTGAGGAAAACATACCACGAGTTTATTCGGGAGTGGAACTTGTAAAGGCTTATCAAAGGCTTGGAAACGCGGACATATTCAAGGGAAGAATTTACCGCCAGCAATACTGGAGATTCTTAGTCTATGAGAATGCCCTTTTGAGTTATGGAGTTTCTGAAGCAAAAGGAGAAAGAGAAAAAAAAGGATTTTATAAATATTCAAAACCAGGCAGGATTCTAAAAATCTGGATTAATAATCAAAAACATGCAAAAAGAAAGACAATTGCAATGAAACTTTCAAAAGCAACGCACATCGGTCACAAAAGAGTTTTGAGGGAATGGAAAGAAGTAATAAAAATTCTGAAAAACCCCTTTGTTCAAAAACAGCTCAAACTTGATGAAGATGAGAGAAATTATATCCTAAAATATTAAGTTTAAATAATCAAGGAGGCTCCTTTGCTAATGAGTTCAAGGAGAATTCCCAGGGTGAAAAGTTTTTTTTTAATAAAGGCAGAAAAACAATATGCAAAGTTTGTCCTTATTGAAATTTTTACTTTTTTGATTGGATTCTCTATTTTTTACCTGTTAACAAACAACTTAAAAATTAATTATATTATCTCGGCAATAATGGTTGGAATAATAAATTTTCAAACCAGCTATTTTCTAAATAAAAAAATAACATTTAACAAAAAAATAAAAAAACACTTCGAGAGAACTTATTTTAAATTTGGATTCATAAGAATTTTTTCAGGGGGGGTTTATCTGATTCTCTTTTTTATATTTGTAAATTTTGTCTTCGGCAGCCTTTACTTGTCATACTTTTTGGCAATTTTTATCGGAGGATTAACGAATTTTGTTCTGAACAAATTTTTTAACTTTAATAAAAACTGAGAATTTAAAATTCAAAAGTACCAGACAAAGGGTAATGGTCTGAAACTGTTACCGGGTTGAATATTTTAGGATTCACAACAAGTGATTTGTCATTTGAAACAATGTAATCGATGGTTTTGTCTGCATGTGAAAATTTATTAAACACAGCATGGCAGTATTTGTTCTTTATTGCAACTGTGAATCCGAGCGGGGACTTGTAATAAAAAACCCTATTTGAATTTAAAAATTCGTCCTCCTCGAGATTAAGGTCTCCAGACAAAATTGCCTTTCTTCCCAGAGTAATTCGCTGTATTTCTTCAAATTGTAAAAGGGTTATTTTCATTTCATTTGGGGCTTCAGGTGCATAAAGTTGGGTATTTATAACAAAAACTCCGGGGGAGATTTCAACAACCTGATATCCTTTCAAACCAATTCGCTCCCTTTTCGAATGCGTGCTGGTAATTTTAAAATAACTTTGAGAGAATGATTTTGGGGTCCATTTTATTCCAAAAAGAAGCCCGCTTTTGTTAAAAAGTTTTGATTCTGAATGAAAAAATCTGTAATTTGGAAGGCATTTTTTCAACTTTCGGATATCTTTTTTCAACCAAACTTCCTGAAGAGTCAGGATATCCGGATTTTGTTTTTTTATAAGTCCAATTATCCCCTTCAATCTTCTCCTATTCTCTGAAGAAAAAGGAACGGGCAAAAGCCAGCAATTCAGGTTAAAAATATTTAATTTCATAACTATAGATTAAAAAATCACTTTTAAAAGTTAATGGTTATTAAAAGATAATATTTCATACAAAACCATTAAAAATAACCCTGACTTTTCTTATTTATGCCATATGACATTGTATTAGGTAGGAATGAAACTGACAAAAAGCTCCTTGGGAAAGACGGACTAATTTACATTGGAAAAGGATATGTAAAAATGGGGCAGTATACCTCGCTCTCAAACAAAATTTATCTTGATGTTGCAAGAAGCCATGTTGTTCTGGTTGCCGGAAAAAGAGGTTCGGGAAAGTCATACACTCTGGGTGTCTTGACTGAAGAAATTTCAAGCCTCCCAAAAGAAGTTTCCCAAAATATTGCCTCACTCATTTTCGACACTATGGGTATTTACTGGACCATGAAATATGAAAATCAAAAAGACAAAAATCTTCTTCAGGAGTGGGACCTAAAACCAAAAAATCTTCCGGTAAAAATTTTCGCTCCGTTTGGTTATTATGAAGAATTAAGAGATAAAGGAGTTCCTATTGATGAGGCTTTTGCGCTTGATCCTGTTGAACTTGGACCTGAAGACTGGACAACCACCTTTGGATTAAGTTTGATTGATCCGGTTTCAGTCTTAATAGGAAGGGCCATTACGGGATTAAAAGAGCAAAGAAAAAAATTTACAATAAAAAAAGTTCTTGAAGAACTCGGAAAAGATAAAAAATCAGAAAAAGAAACAATTAATGCGGCCATGGGTCTTTTTGAAGCAGCCGATTCATGGGGGATTTTTGCAAGGGAAAAAATGAACCCGACAAAAACAAAAGATTTAATCAAAGGAGGAACAACTTCAGTTTTGGATTTGAGTTCATACAATTCAATAGGAGCATTTAATGTTCGTGCACTGGTAATCAGCCTAATTTCAAGAAAACTTTTCGAAGAGAGAATGAAAAAAAGAAAACTCGAGGAAGTTAAATCAATTTCCAAGGGAATTGACTACTCCGGAACATATGAAAAAAAAGAATCCCCTTTAGTTTGGATGTTTATTGATGAAGCCCACGAATTTTTGCCAATGAATGAAAAAATTATTTCAACGGATGCACTGATTCAGATTTTGAGGGAAGGGCGGCAGCCCGGAATTTCAATTGTTCTTGCAACCCAGCAGCCCGGAAAAATCCACACTGATGTTATGACTCAAGCAGATATTGTAATTTCTCATCGGGTGACTTCAGAGACCGACATTAAAGCACTTAACAGCATGATGCAAAGTTATTTGACCGACACAATACAGGGATACATGAATGACCTTCCTTCCTTAAAAGGTTCTGCAATAATTCTGGACGACAACTCTGAAAGAATTTATCCAATGAGAATGCGACCAAGATTTACATGGCACGGGGGAGAAGCCCCTTCAGTCGTCCCTGAAAAAAAGGAATTATAAAAAATGGAAAAAGAGATAACAGAGCAAAAATTAGATGGGTATTTTAAGATTAGTGAAACTGCTTTTGAAATAATAAAGAAAAAAATTGCAAAAGGCAGGAACAAGGAGGCAAAAGAAATAATTGAAATGGCTGCAAATTATATTTCTGACGCCCACCATTTCAAAAAAGAAGGAAACTTTGTCAATGCTTTTGCCGCCCTAAATTATGCACACGGATGGATTGATTCGGGAGCAAGACTCGGAATTTTTGACGTCCATGACGGCAAACTTTTTACAGTAAAATAATTTTGTTAACTCTTAACCTCAAAGTCAATTCTAACTCTTATTTTATAGGGGGCGATTTCCCCGGCATTTTTTATTTTTATAATTTTTATTTTCCTTTTCAAACGCCGAGCCGTCTCTTCAACCATTTTAACCTTGTCTTTTGCTTCTTCAACCCTGCAAAAGTCATAATAATAAATTCTCGCTCCTTTTTTTGAGATGCTAAATGCTTCAGGCAAAAAAGTATCTTTCAATTGTGGCCGGGGCATAACAATCACATCAAACTTTTTCTTTTTTTCTTTCAAATTTTTGGCAACTTTTTTAAAATCTCCGGGCAAAATATCTACCTTGTCCTGAACCTTATTTCTTAAAACATTTTCTTTGGCATACTTATTTGCCGTTCTGTTTAACTCATTTGAATAAATTTTTTTGGCCCCGGAGTTTTTAGCAATCACTATTGGAAAAGGCCCAACCCCTGCAAAAGACACAAAAACTTCCTCATTTTTTTTTATTTTTTGTGCAATTTCCTTCCTTTCGTTTGACAAACGGGGGGAGAAATAAGTTTCATCAATATTAAACCTAAAAATGCATCCATTTTCTTTGTACAAAACTTCCTTAGTATTTTCACCTGCAAGAAATTTTGTCTTTTGCTTTCTTAGCCGGCCGCTGAATTTTCCTAATTTTTCAAGAACTGTTTTTATATTATTGTTTTTTGACAGAACTTCATTGGCAAATTTTAATTTGTCTTTTTTTGTTGTTTTATCCGAAAAATTAACAACTGCGAGATTTCCAAAGAGGCTAAACGAGCGCTGTTTCATAAAAGTCTTAATTAAATCCCTTTAAAATATCTTTCTAAAGAAGATATATTTATATAAATAAATTTCTTAATCATCATATGAAAAAAGGACCGGGGTTCATTCTGTCATTTGTTTTTAGTATTGCGTTTGTCTCAGCACAAGGATTTGGAAACTTCGGTTTTTTGAACCTTTTCTCTTCATTCAACGTTTCAATGTATTTAACCGCACTTCTTTTTGCAACAATATTTGCTGTAATTTACTTTATAATTGGAAAAACACCTCTGGGGGATAACACCGCAGTGAGGTGGATTATCGCGCTTTGTGCAGCCTCCTTTTCAATTTGGGGAATAATCTCAACTGGGTTTTCATTTGAAAACTTCCTTTTTAGATTTGGAGTCACAGGGGATATTCTCCCAACGGTTCTGTGGATGGCAGGGGTCATAATTGCGCTAATCCTTATTGCAAAATTTGGATTCAGAAACTTTTTTGCAATTGCTTTTGGACTCGGTGGAGCGGTAATCCTGGCACTTTCAATATTTGGGGTTCTCCATGAGCAGGGAGCGGGATTAATTATTGGAGTAGGATTCCTAATTATTGCTTTAATCTTAAAAAGAGGTATGAAAAACAGAAGAGACTTCAAAAAATTGAGTATAGATAAACAAATGGACTACAAACAAAAAAAAGCGGCGTATAAAGAATGGAAGAGGCAAAGAAAAAAAGAACAACTTCAAAGATGGAATCGTGCAGGTAGAAACATTGGATACTACGGAGCAAAAACCGCATACGCCCCAATCAAGGCAGGAAAAAAAGTGAAAGGGTGGTTTAAGTAGATTTATCAAAAGGACAGATTAAAAAAACAACTAAATTTAAATATAACAAAGAATTGGAAAAAATATGAAGAGACTTGAAGACCTTGATGAATTAAAGCAGGACATTATAAGAATTATTCCCTCTGAAGAAGGGCTGTCATTCAAAGAATTAAAAAAAATTCTTGAAGAAGATGGCAGGGACGAAACCCTTAATTCTTTAGAAATAAAAGAAAATTTAAAAGATTTAATAAAATATGGAGCATTAAAAGCATACACCCAAAAAGAAGGAGAAAAAGTAGAAACAAAATATTATCTGACAAAAGGTATTGGTTCAGGTTATAGAAATCAGGCAAAACTTTTGGGAAAACCAAATCCTATCCGGGATTCTTACAAATTCCTAAAGAGAATGTTTGGTTTTATTTTTATCCTATCTGGAATTGGGCTTTTTGTTTATTCTCCTTTAAAAATATCAGGAGCAGCAATTCTTGAACCCTTAGTATATTCTCCTATGGGAACCTCGATTGTTTCATTTTTATTAATTTTTATAGGACTAATATTTTTGTTTAAAAAACCAAGACATTAAAACCACTTATTCAGACTCTTCTGATTTTTTGTTTTCTTCAACCCAACAAGCTTATCAATTTGATTGTTAACTCTTTCCTCTGAAAACTGATGCCTTTCAACAAGAATTTCCTTTATTTTTTCAAAATCAATTTGAGGAAATTTTATATCAAAATCTTTTGTTTTGGGAGCGCGCAAAAGTGAAAATATAACCTCCCAGTCAAATTTATCTTTCTCAGGGAGTTCATTAATTTTGTCTTTTACACTTTCAAAAATTTTTTCAGGGGTTTTAAATTCCTGCACAATTTTCAATGCCTTTTTTTGACCAATTCTTGGAATGCCTTTGGGATTGTAGTCTGTTCCAACCAAAATCGCAAGAGAAATTAACTGATCTTGATTTATATTCAATTCACTTAGAAAATCACTAAGAATAATTTTTTCCGGCTTGACCTCAATGTATCCTGAAGGGGTTCTTTTTTTTCTTGAAACCGTCAGATTCCGTATTAAAACCGGAGCACCAAAAATAAGAGAATCATAATCCTGACTGACAACTCCATAAATTCCCTCTTTTCTCGACAAATATGAAGCTTCTGCTTCCCCTTCGCTTGGAGCCTGGATAACACAGATTCCCAAAGCCTGCAAAAGTTCCTTGGACTCTTCAATCATTTCATCTTCAAGCCGTATAAGTTGCGAAGAATATCTTTTCATTTCATCAAGGTCCTCCCCCATTCTTGCTTTTTCATATTTTTCTTTTGCAGCATTCCTCAAGTTACCCCTAACCTCGTGGATTTTTTCCTTTAACCTTGGAGGTTCTCCATCAAAAACATAAACCATTTTTACCCCTTCGGATAAAAGCGAAAGATTTCTGTAAAAAATTCCAGATAAGTGGGAAGTTATATTTCCATTATCATCTCTCAAGGGGGTCCCATCCGCCTGTCTTATTGTCGACAAAAACTGATAAAGAACATTAAATGCATCAACACAAACAACTTTGCCTTTTAGTTCTGCAACATCCAAATCCTTTCTGGATACAATTTCACGAATATTTAATCCCATATTTAAAAAGAGAAAGATAAAGTTAAATATTTAACCTTTTAGAAAGGAACATCTTCTTGGTAATTATTAAAAGGGTAAATCTTTCCAATAGCGCAGTTAAATTTAAAGGAAACATTTGTTGCAAGTTCATCTTCAAGTTCTATTGAAAGAGATTCCAAAAGCCTGTCCCTTTCATAGCCCCCACTTAAATTTTCAAGATTTTTAATTTTGTTAAGAATTAATTCTTCTTTTGAATCTTCCCCATATTTTAGAACAAGATCTTCGGAAAGTTTATGGAATCTGTAAGAAAGAGCATAAATTTGTTTTGGAGGAATATCCTTTAAAGAAATTCCATTGATATCTTTGTAAAAAATTCCTACTAAGTCTTTTCTTTCCCCCAAGTCCAAATCGACAATACTTTTATTGTAAAATTTTCCCCCTTCATGATAAAACTCCTTGTAAACCTTCCTTGCTTCATCAATTTTTCCTCTGGGAGAAATTTTCTTGAGGTCATCCATTTTATTGCCACTGTGAAGTTATATATAAATCTTACCCTTGAGTTTTGTTTACTTAACCTTATAAAATTAATTCTCTTCATTTTTTTATGGAAACGGAGTTCATCCCAATAGATTATGACTATTTTGATTTTGAATCCAGAAACTACATAAGAATTTTCGGCAGAGATAAAATAGGAAGAAGAATTTGTGTAATCGACGATTTTGAACCATATTTCTGGGCGATATTAAAAGACAAAATAACCGGGAAAAAAACAAAAGAAGTTATTGATTATGTGAAATCAATTTCTTTTGAAAACAAGGGAAGAGAAACAAAGGTGGAAAGAGTTGAAGAAAAAAGTAAATTTTTTCTGGGCAAAAAAGTAAAGGCCCTGAAAATTTTTGGAACAAATTACAAAGACCTTCATGACATTGCAGACCGGCTTGGAATATCTGAAATTGAAAAAAGAAGGGGCTATGATCTTGGATTAATAACATCATATATCATTGATAAAAAAATTTATCCTATGAGATGGTATAAAATTTCAGGAGATGTTTTAAACAACTCTTCGGATTTTGGGGGAATAGATAACATTATTGGAACAGAATTTGTCATAAAGCTCACAAAAAAAGAAGAAATAAAAAATGAAACTAAATTTTCTCCAAAAGTCCTTGCCTATGATCTTGAAACAGACTCACTAAAACCTGAAAAAGGGGAAATTTTAATGATCTCCCTCTTTTCGAACAACTTCAAAAAAGTTATTTCCTGGAAAAAGAAGCAAACAAGCAAAAAATATGTTGAATTTGTAAAAAATGAAAGAGAACTTCTGGAAAAATTTTCAGAGGAAGTAAAAAAATTCTCACCCGATTTTTTGGTAGGATATAACTCTGACAATTTTGATTTACCCTTTCTTAAAACAAGGGCAAAAATTTTAAGGGTTCCACTTCCACTTGGAGTTGATTCAAGTGAACCAAAAATTTCAAGAGGGATTTCAATGAGGGCAAAAATTTCGGGAATAACCCATGTTGATTTATTAAAATTCATAAAAACAACCTATTCTCAGTACATGCAATCTGAGTCCTTGTCCTTAAATGAGGTGTCAAAAGAATTTTTAAAAGATTCAAAAAAAGATTTTGAAATTGCCCACTCTTCCAAAGTTAAGGACTGGGATTTGTACTTTGAATACAACCTCCACGACTCTGATTTGACATTTCAGCTTTTTGAAAAATTCTGGCCGGATATTATTGAGTTTTCAAGAATAATAAAAGAACCCATATTTGAAATTTCAAGAAATGGTCTTTCAAAACAAATTGAATCCTATATTTTGCATAACCTTGAAGAATTTGACGAAATCCCTGAAAAAAAACCAGGGGTTAATGAAATTGAAGAAAGGAGAAAAAGGGCCCCTGTAGAGGGGGCATTTGTATATGAACCAAAACCGGGGCTCTATGAAAACCTTGTCATGTTCGATTTTACCTCGATGCACACTTCAATAATAATCTCCCATAATATTTCAAAGGGAACACTTACTGATTCAAAAACAAATTCAATAAAATCCCCAGAAGTAAATGTGGGGGGCAAAAAAAGAATTTTTTATTTTTCAAAAAACCCCGGATTTTTTCCGGTCCTGTTAAAAGAGATTTTTGAAAAAAGAAAAAAATTCAAGGAGGATTACAAAAATAACCCAAACCCCATAACCAAGGCAAGAAGTAATGCCTTTAAGATTCTGTCAGCATCAGCACATGGATATGTGGGCTTTTTTGGGGCAAGATACTATTCATGGGAAGCATCCTCAACAATTCTTGCGTTTGTAAGAAAATACAACATTGAAACAATAAAAAAAATAGAAGAAGCCGGGCACAGGGTGATTTATGGGGACACAGATTCGGTTGCGTTCACACGCGAAAATAAATCCAAAAAGGAAATTAGAGAACTTCTAAAAAAACTGAATGAGGAACTGCCGGGGGTTATGCATATTGAGCTTGAAGATTTTTTCAAAAGAGGGTTATGGGTGAAAACCCGTTCTGGAGAAACAGGAGCAAAGAAAAAATACGCAATGATTGATGAAGATGAAAAAATAAAGATAAGGGGTTTTGAAACCGTCCGAAGGGATTGGTGTGAACTTTCCAGAATCACTCAAAATCAGATAATAAAACTAATTCTTAAAGAAGGGAATGAGAAAAGGGCTCTGGAATATTTAATTAAAATTGTAGAGAAACTAAAAACAAGAAAAATTCAAAAAAAAGAAATTATGATAAAATCCCAGATTAAAAAACCTCTGGAGTCATACAAATCAATAACCCCCCATGTTATTGCTGCAAGAAAAATGCAGGAAAAAGGAATTCCTGTTGAAATTTTATCCCCCCTGAGGTATTACATTGCCGAAACAAACACAAAAAGCAAACTCGTTCGGGACAGAGTAAAACTTGAAGGTGATCCCGGGGAATATGACTTAAATTACTACCTTGAAAAGCAAATTATTCCATCTGCTGAAAACATCTTCCAAGTTTTTGGAATAAACATCAAAGAAATTTTGGACGGAAAAAAACAGGAAAGCCTAAAAAAATGGTTTTAATTTTTTAAAGTAAATCCAAAAAATCTGAATTTCCCCCTTCCGCAAAACTATAATTTTCCTTATTCTCAAACAAAGGATCAACACTTTCAATCGATGAAACCAATTCCATAAGTTTCAAAGGGTTATCTGAAGAAACTTTTAGAACTAGCTTTGAATTGTAACCTCTGGTTGAACCGGAATTTCTTAAAAAATTTGTAGTAAAGTTTGAATAGACTGAAAAGTCCTTTCCAAAAAAAGAAACGATATATCCTTTTTTACTCAAAACCTCAATTTCGGAAGTTCCCCTTGGAAGAAGAAGGGTTTTAAAATATGAATCAGAAGCATAATCTAACTCCGAAAAAAAACTTCTTAATCTGTTATAAACCTTCTGAATCTCATGGGGTCTGCCACAAATCGAAAAATAAAAATCATCCATAAGAAGAGAGGTAAAAGATTCTTTTTATTTCTTTTTATTCTGAAGAGCAATAATCCTTAATCTTATAAACAAAAATATCCATCTTAAAATCATGAAAGAAAGAAAAATTCCTGAACCAAAACCTCTTTTTATTGAAAGAATGAATAGACTTATTCCTGACACGAATGACCAGAAAAATTATTGGAAAATTGTAAAAACCGAACCTGTTAACACAATTCGCGTCAACACAATGAAAATAAATTCTGAGGAGCTGATTAAAAAATTAGAAGATTACAAATGGAAACTGATTCAACCCTGGAAGAACTATCCTGAAATTTTAATTGTTGAAGGAAAAACTCCCTCAGAGAGGGAAAGAGAGATTCTAATCAATAAAAATCTTGCAAAACTTGAACCAGGAGAACTGGGAAGAACTCTTGAGCATTTATTAGGATATTATTACATACAAGAATTGTCAAGTATGCTCCCTATAATGGCCCTTAATCCGAAAGAGAATGAAATATTCCTTGATTTGTGCGCTTCACCTGGAAGTAAAACCACCCAGGCGGGAAACGTTATGAAAAACACCGGAACAATAATTGCAAATGAAGTTTCACTTGGAAGAATGAGAATTTTGGCTTCAAACCTTGAAAGATGCGGAATAACAAACACAATAATAACACGTAAAGACGGAAGAAGTTTTTGCAGAAAAATTAAAGAACAAAAAATTTATTTTGACAAAATTCTTGTGGATGCACCTTGTTCAGGGGAAGGGACATTAAGAAGTTCACCCAAAACTTTTCTCATGTGGAATCCAAAAACTATAAAAGCTCTTTCAAGACTGCAAAAAGAACTTCTAAAAAGTGCATTTATGACCCTAAAAATTGGAGGCGAGATTGTTTACTCTACATGCACACATGCCCCAGAAGAAAATGAAGGAGTCATTAATTTTATTTTAAATGAATTTAAGGATAAAATTGAAATTTTGGATTTTGAACTTCCCCTAAAAACAAGACCCGGCTTAACACAATGGGAAGGGAAGGAATATGACTCAAGGGTTAAAAAAACAAAAAGAGTTTACCCTCAGGACAACAACACCGAGGGATTTTTTTTAGCTAAATTCAGGAGGTTGGGATGAAAAATTCAAATTAATAAAATGACTCCCCCAACAGAACAATTAAAAATCTTCAGTGAAAAAGAGAAAAAAGAATTTATTAAAAGATTAAATGAACAATTCGGAATAAAAAAAATACCGGGAATTCTTCTTAAAAGAGGAAAAGAAAAGGTTTTTTTGTTTCAGGGAAGTTTTGACAAGGAAAAAATAAGAGAAATTGAAAAAACATCCTTCGTTGAAAGGGCAGGATTATATCTTGCAAAAGATGAAGAATATGGAATAAGACTTTCAATTGAGGGCACCCAGATTCTAAAAAATGAAATAACAAAAAATATTGTTGAACTAAGCAAAGATGAAATGCAAACCTGGATGATGGGCCACGAAGTTTTGAAAAAAACAGGAATGACAGGCTTTGTGATTATAAAATATCTTAAAGACATGCTTGGAACAGGAAAAGCCAGTGAGGAAAAAATAACAAATTTCATTCCAAAATCAAGAAGGCTTAAAGATAAAAGTGTGGAAAAATAATTCTGAAAAAGGATATTAACATTTAAATACGTAATTTTTCACTTTAATAAATGAATGAGGAAAAAATCATAAAAGCAGGGCAAATTGCAAGTGAAATTAAATTATGGATAAAACCTAAAATAAAAAAAGGAATTCCTTTGTTGGAAATCGCCGAATTAATAGAGGGAAAAATTTTTGATCTTGGGGGAAACCCGGCATTTCCAGTAAACCTTTCAATCGATGAATATGCCGCACATTACACTCCTTCTCATGACGACAAGACTCCCGCCGGAGGGCTTCTTAAAGTTGATTTTGG
>JAHJRS010000051.1 GCA_018830845.1 Nanobdellota archaeon | reverse complement strand
GAACTTTTTTTCTTTTCATTTTTTTGTATAAGAAACGAGTTTTATAAAGATTGTGGGGAAATTATTCTACTTTTAACTCAAATCAAAAAAAACTTGAATTTTATCGCCCCTTTCCATATGTAAATTCTTTTCACAAACATCGTTAGCGGAATAAGAAATAATGTAAAAAGAGAATCTTTTAGTGAAAAATTTCTTCCTTGAATTAAATATCCTTTTAGGTTATAGACAAATCCCGGGATAAAATAAAGGACCAATGAAATTAACGGATTAAAAAACAGCATTATAAAAAATAGTAATAGAGTAATTAATTCAAGAGGATAAACAATCCTCCAAATATAAGTTATATGTTTTTTTAGCAAAGGATTTGACTTATGTTTCTTGAACAATAAAGGTTCCCCGATGTATCTTTTTCTTTCTAGTATAAACTTTTTGACTGTGAATCTTGATTTTTTATGAAAAACAATCGCTTTTTCCAAGAAGGATGCCTTAAATCCTTTTTCGATTGCAGAAAGCCCAAAATCTGTATCCTCCCTAAATACAATAAACCTATCATCAAATTTTAAAGATTCTGCCACTTTTCTCTTCATTCCAAGGTTGGCCGTCAAAAAACGATTTTTTGTGTTTTTATTTTCAACCATTCTGTCAAAAAGGGGTTTTTTCTTTGAGGCATAAATGACTTTCCCTTCAACAAGGTCCGAATAGATTAAACCCTTTTCCATTTCAGTTATCCAGTTTTTTTCAGGGAAGCAGTCAGAATCAATGAAAAGGATATTTTTTCCCTTAGACCTTTTCATTCCAAGATTTCTGTTTGAGGAGGCTCCGGGTTTTTCGGATTGAAAATAACGAACCTTCTTTTTTTTGCAAAAATTTTTTAATTCACGAGAGTAATTTTTGCTTGAGTTTTTATCATTTACCACCAAGATTTCTTTATTTTTAGATGTCTTCTTGGGAAAAGTTTTTATTATTTCTTCCAAACAATGGTAAATTTCAGAGTCATTTAAAGTGGGGATTATTATGCTCGTTTCCATAACTCTCATTGTGAATAAAACTTTTTAAATATAGATATTATTAAAATTTATGCGTAGGGAAAGTATTTGTTTTATTTCTGGGTCTTCTCCGGTCTTTTTGGGAGGAATAAGCCTTTACCAAAAAAATTTAATTGAATATGCAAAGAAAAGAAAGCTTGGTTTAGATTTTACATGGATTTTTCCTGGAAAAGAGAACCGAAAGTTTACCTTTGAAAAAATAAGATGCATTGAAATAAAAGTCCCTGAAATTCCTTTCTTAAAGGAATTATTTTTTGCAAAAAAAGTTAAAAAAATAATTTCAAGAGTATTTTTTGATATAATAAACACCCATGCAAACTGGGGATCTTTCTTAAAAAATTATCAGAAGATTAAAGGGCAAAAAATAATTCATACCTATCACGGCGCAGATATCCCCTATTGGAAAACTCAATTTGAACGCTTTGGTTTTTTTAAATATCTTTTTTATCCCGTTTTGTCTGGAATTCGTTCACTAGGAAAGCCCCCAATAAAAAAGGCCAACAAAATCATATGCGTTTCTGAGCATGTGGAAAAAGAAATTGAAGAGACTTACGGAAAAAGAAAGAATGTTTATGTGATACAAACAGGAGTTGGTCTGGAAAGATTTAAAAGATTAAATAAAAGCAATTCAAGAAAAGAGCTAAAATTAGAAGTTAACCTCTTTTATGGCCTTTATGTTGGGAGAGGGGGATATTGGATAAAAGGGCTCGATAGAGCAATTAATCTTGGAAGGGAAATTTACAATTTAAACAAAAATTTTAGACTTATTGTGATTGGTACAGATGAAAATAAGTGTAAGAAATACCTGAATGAACCTTTTGTTATATACAAGGGGATTATTAGTCAGGATAAACTAAATAAGTATTATTCCGCAAATGACTTTTTTTTCTCGCTCTCAAGATATGAGGGGGGAGACCCTACTTTGTCTGTCGGAGAAGCAATGGCTTCTGGGTGCCTTCTTGTCTGTTCGAAAGACTCCAATCAGGAGATAATTAAAGACAAAATAAATGGATTAATAATCTCAGAATTTGGAAAAAAAGATGCCAAAAAAATTTTAGAGACTTTTAATGACAAGAAGTTAAGAGAAAGAATTATAAAGAAATCTAGGGAAATAATAAAAGAACTTTCTCTTGATAAATGGGGGGAGAAATATTTTGAGGTTTTAGATGTCATCTAAAAAATTTTCTCAAGACACAATTTCCCAAACTTTAAAAAATTTATTATTTTTTTAAATCCAAAAGGTTTTAAACTATAAAAACCAGAAATGGATATGAAATACCCCCCCCATCATTTTGTAAAGACAGGTCATATCTCTCGTTGCCAAATTTGCAATTCTCCTAAATTACATTTAATCTTAGATTTAGGACATCAACCATTATGTGATACCCTCCTAACAAAAGATATGCTTAACGAACCTGAAAAAACATACCCCCTTAGAATGATGTGGTGTGAAGAATGTACATGCGTGCAGATAGACTATTGTGTGGATGGCAAGGAAGTATATCATTTAGACTACCCATATCGGAGCGGGATTTCTAAGCCATTAGCAGACTATCAAAAAGATATCTGCCTGTCCCTTATTAAAAAATACAATTTGAATTCAGAAGATTTGGCAATAGACATCGGCTCAAATGATGGTACTCTTTTGGGCGGTTTTAAAAGAGAGGGCATCAGGATTTTGGGTGTCGAGCCGACAAATATTGCTAAGTATGCAAATGCTGAAGGTATAGAAACGGTTCAATCATTTTTTGATATAAAACTTTCCGATGAAATAAAGGCGAAATATGGCAAAGCAACCGTGATAACTACAACTAATGTATTTGCTCATATGCAGACTATCGGAGAGGTAATTACAGGAATCTATAATTTATTGAAAGACGATGGAGTATTTATCTCGGAAACCCATTATCTCCTTGATGTGATTCAAGGTGGTCAATTTGATACGATTTATCATGAACATCTGAGAACCTATTCATTGCGATCCCTCATTAAGCTGTTCGATCAATATGATTTTACAGTTACGGACGTTGAGAGGGGAAGCAGATATGGGGGGAATATTCGTGTGCATATTACTAAAGGTAAAGGTAGACCAGTCAGTCCAAATGTATTAAATTTATTAAAATTAGAAGAAGAGGCTGGATTAGATAAGTTGGAGACTTATATGCAATTTGCTCAACGTGTTCAAAAGGCTCGTCTTGAGTTTATGAATTTTTTAATTGACACAAAAGAGTCTGGCAAATCTATTGTGGGAAAATCATGCCCTGGAAGGGCCTCAACGTTATTAAATTACTATGGCGTGGATAAGGAACTAATACCTTATTTAGCAGAACTTTCAACATCACTAAAATTAGGAATGTACTTGCCAGGTAAACATATCCCAATAGTAAATGAGCAAATAATATTCAAAGAACAACCAGATTTTATTGTTTTAATGGCATGGCATTATGCCGAAGTAATAATGGAACGACTTAAAGCCCAAGGTTTAAAGTCGGACTTTGTTATTCCTTTGCCAGACTTAAGGGTTGTTAAAAACTCTCAAGTTTAAAATAGGGATAGAACATGCTTAAAATAGGAATAATTGGCTCAGGTTTTGGTTTAGTTGGTTTAGTGCCTGCTTTTAATTCCATAAAAGGTTGTAGGGTTGTCGCAATATGTGCAAATAAATCAGAACAGCTTGATATATCTTGTAATAAAATGGGTTCTAAAAATATTTATACCGATTGGCAATTGCTTTTAGAAAATGAAGATTTAAACGCTGTTGCTCTAGCGGTTACCCCGAGAGCACAATACCAAATAGCTAAAGTAGCAATATCTAAAGGATTACATGTCTTTGCAGAAAAACCATTAACAGTAAATGTGGCACAGGCAAGGGAACTTTTGTCTCTTTCTGAAAAAAATAAAATTACTCATGGAATTGATTTTATATTTCCAGAGATTGCTGAGTGGAAAAAAGTAAAAGAATTAATTGACCGAGAGATTTTTGGTAAACTAAAACATGTATCTGTAAACTGGGATTGGTTAAGTGGGGATATTAAATATGGGAGATCTTCTTGGAAAACAAATGTATCGGAAGGTGGTGGCGTATTATCTTTTTATTTTTCCCATGGTTTATATTATTTAGAACATCTCGTTGGGAAAATAACCGACGTTAAAAGTTTATTTACCTATTCCCCCAAGAGTATCAATGGGGGTGAAGTCGGGATGGAATTACTTCTTAAGTTCAAAAATGGAGTTACGGGACAGGCGCATGTCTCTTGCGTTTCGAATGGATTAATTAAGCATCAGTTAATATTCCAATGTGAAGAGGGGGTTATTACATTGGAGAATAAGAATTCTGTAGTTGATAACTTTATAGTAAAAATATATAATCAGGTTGGCGAAAAGCAGGTAAAAGTAAATAAAGATAAAAATAATAAAAATGAAGACGAAAGAGTTAAAATAGTGAAAAAATTAGCAACCAGATTTGTCAAAGCTTGTATTTCCAATCAACAAATGATTCCATCATTTAAAGAAGGATTAAGGGTGCAGGAATTAATAGAAAAAATTCGAAAAGAAATAATTTAAATTAAGAATAAGGGATGCTTTTTTCTAAAGAGATATTTTCGCTCTAGCAGGATTTTGATAATAAATTTTAATTTTATCTTATTACTTACGTTTCTGGAATTCTTTTAGATTGTTTGACATGATTCTCCCATATTGTCAATATATTTTTCATCTTTATACCCATTCTTCATACAATCCTAGTTTAGATGAATAAAATAAATTTTTTACCCTTTGTAGAGTAATAAATCCTAAGTTATTTTCCAAAAAGAATCTTTTTTTCCTTAATGGTTTTAATGTGGTGGAAAAGAACTTTCAAGGAAAAATAAATTTTCTGTAAAAAATTTATTTCATTTTTTAATCCATTAAATTTTTCTACGACTTCTTCAAATAATAAATCCTGGTTTTTTTTGTCATATGTGGACATAGCATTATTGTGGACCCGATATTTGACCAAGAATTGGGGGAGGTTCGTCAAATTTTCCCCCCTCTTTAGTAATTTGTAATACAGATTATACTCATAATGGTCATCAAAAACAACCCCCTTATTGCGAAACATTATACTGGGGTAAACAATGCTACAACTTTTTCTCAATCTCCATGCAAGGAGTTTGTAATCGTCATATTTTCGAAATCTCCTTATTTCCTTGCCTTGTTCATCGATATACACTGCAGAAGACCCAACTAGAAAAATATGAGGATTTTTTTCTAAATAGTCAAATTCAATCTCTAACCTTTTTGGGTGGGAAATATCATCTTGATTAAAACTAGCTACATATTTAGTTTTTATTTTTTTCAATCCAGTATTCAAGGCTCCAATAACCCCCAGATTATTTCGCGTATTAATTATTTTAATTCTCTTATCTTTTTTTTGATAACTTTTCATTATTTTTAAAGAACCATCTGTTGAGCCATCATTTACGATTACAAGTTCAAAATCCTTAAAAGTTTGATTTAATATAGATTCTATGCTTTCTTTTAGGTATTTCTCTCCATTATAAACCGGCATCAATACTGAAATGATGGGTTTTTTCATCCTGAAGGAAAAGGGGGATCATTTTTAATTATTTTGATTTGAAAGATTATTAATATTCAATTTATCCTAATTCATTACCTTAATCTTTAAAAAACATCTTTATTTAGGAAAATCAATGCAGGAAGTGGTTTTGATTGAGAGGAAGAAAAATGGATGAAGTTTACTCTAATAGAATAGATTCTTGCAGGTCTTGTGGTTCAAGTGAATTGTCAGATATTTTGTCTCTTGGGGAGATGTATGTTACTAATTTTGTGAATTCTGAAAAAGAGCAGGGTCCCAAAATTCCTTTAGAGTTGGTTTTATGCGGTTCCGATGAAGGTTGTGGCTTGCTTCAATTAAGACACACAACACGTCCTGACCTTATGTGGGGAGACCAATATTGGTACAAATCCGGAATAAATTCTATGATTAGGAAAGATTTAGAGGACATTGTTGAAAAGTCAAAAAAAGTCATTTCTTTGACCCCAGGAGATACGGTTGTGGACATAGGGTGTAACGATGGGACTATGCTTGGTTATTACAATGTTCCTGGACTAAACCTCGTTGGTTTTGAGCCTTCAAAGAATGTTGCAGCTGAAGCAAAATCAAAAGGGATAAATGTAATCAATGACTTTTTTAACGAAGAAGCATACTCTCAAAAAGTTGGAAAAGAAAAAGCTAAAATAATAACGGCAATTTCTATGTTTTATGATTTAGATAAACCTAATGATTTTGTGGAAGGCGTTGCAAAATCTTTAGACAAAAACGGATTATTTGTCATCCAGCAAAATTATCTTGCAACAATGATTAAGAATAATGCAGTAGACAATATCTGCCATGAACATTTAGAATATTATTCTCATCATTCTTTAGAACATTTGTTAAATAGACACGGATTTGAAACTTTTGATATCGAATTAAATGATATAAATGGGGGTAGCATAAGAAATTATGTTCGTTTTAAGGGAAGTAATGTTTTTCAGTCAGATGAAGCAAAAAAAAGAGTAAATGCTATAATCCAATTTGAAAAAGATGAAGAATTAAATGATCCAAAAACCTATCACGCTTTCGCGAACAGAATAAATTTAATCAAAACTGATTTAATGAATTTTTTAACAAGTGAAAAGGAAAATGGAAAAAAAATTTGTGCCCTTGGCGCTTCAACAAGAGGCAATACCCTTTTGCAATATTTTGGTTTAAACTCAGATTTGATTGACGTCATATTCGATAAAAATCAGGATAAAGAGGGAAAAAAGGCAGTTGGAAGTTT
>JAHJRS010000050.1 GCA_018830845.1 Nanobdellota archaeon | reverse complement strand
TTTTTTTCTCCCATCTTAAAAAAGGAACGGGGAATACAAGATTCCCCTTCAAACACATTATGTGTTTGGAAGGATGAAGAAAATCCCAAATAAAAAACAAAAACATTCATCTTAACATCCTCCGACCATCCCACCGCCTGCCTGTCCTTGTTCAATTCCTCTGTACAAATTGCTTGCAAGATTAATATAATCTGTTGAATCAATTCCATTTTCTTCCAAAACCTTTGCCTTTCCTTCATGAATTTCAGGGAAAAATAGAACTTTCCATTTTCCAAGCTCAGAGAGAATTTCAATATCAGTCATATCAGGGTGATTAATCAAAATATACTTTGCAACCCCCCTCATCGCATAACTGTGAGCACATCCGCAAGCCCTATCTCCATTTGAGAAAATAATTGAATTTGCCCCACAGCAATATTCACAGCTTATTGAACCAGCAATTCTTATATAACGTTCCATTTGCTCAGAATTAAGTTCTTCATCTTCAT
Source organism: Nanobdellota archaeon (assembly GCA_018830845.1). Taxonomy (GTDB): domain Archaea; phylum Nanobdellota; class Nanobdellia; order Pacearchaeales; family GW2011-AR1; genus GW2011-AR1. Next base: position 2,300 of record JAHJRS010000050.1, on the reverse strand, counting down.
ACTGAGAAAGTTTTCTAATTGTTGAGTCTGCAAGCTTTGGGTTTGACGGGGAAACATCATCGTAACTAACTCCCATTTCCTCTCCGTAAACCGCAGGTATTCCTGTCGGAATTATTTCTGAAGCAGAAACGCTCCCGATTCCGGTAACACTGCCTCCCGCAGTTCCTGAAGAAATCTTTCCCATACTAAAAACAATAACAAGAAGTAAAATTGCTATTATTCCTATCTGGACATACAATTCGGTGTCGGTCTTTCCTCCTTTTCTTTTTTCTGTCTTGGTTTTGTTCACCATGAAAAATTAAGAAAAACGTTTTATTTAACCGCTTTGGTGAAACTAGTTTCAATGGGGCAAAAATCCAGAAAGTATAAAAACCCCCTTAACAGGTTTAAAACATGGAAAACAAAAAGGTTGGATGGCTCATTATCGGAATTTCAGCCGCAATCGGAATTGTCGTCTGGATTTTCAACTCTTTAATGCAAAAAATTATAGATGAAACCTGTTCTATGGAAATTAATTGCATTATGCATGAAACTTCCACAATCCAACTTTGGCTCGGCCTTGCAATAGTTATAATTGTCGCCGCAATAGGAGTTTACATAATGTTTTCAAAACCCGATGAAAAAATAGTTATTAAAAAAATAAAAGAAAAAAAGAAAAATATTGATTTGTCAAATTTGGATGAAAGTGAGAAAAAATTAATTAAACTTGTTATAAATGAGGGAAATGCCATGTTTCAAAAAGACCTCATGGAGAAGCTTGGGGTCGGAAAAGTAAAAATGACGCGGCTTTTGGATAAACTTGAAGCAAAACAATTTATAGTAAGAAAAAGGCGCGGAATGAACAACATAGTTGTTTTAAAAAATTAAGTCAAAAGTGGTCTTTAAAGTCCATTAACTTTAAATATGAAAAAAAGTTTATACCAAAATAAGGCAAAAAGGAGGAAAAGAGAATGAGTGAAACAATTCAAATAAAAAAGGACACATTTTACAAAGGTACAATTGTGATCCTTGCGGTGCTTTTAATAATCTCTTTATTTACAGGGGGTTTTGGGTTCGGAAACGCGCCAAGCACAACAGGCACTCCAACTGGAAATACTCAAACAGGGGGAACAACAGCAAAAGTGAGTGTAATACTTGAAAACCCAGAACTTTTTCCCGCTATTGGACCAAGTGATGCAAAAGCAACTGTGATTGAATTAGCAGACTACCAATGTCCATATTGTACATTAGCCTCGGGGATACCTGCATGGACAGCTGAATATGAAAGCCAATACGAAGCTTTAGTTGGTTCGGCGGGAAAAGCCAAAGAGCTGGCTGAACAAGGTCAGATAAGGTTCGTTTATGTACCTCTAAGTTTCTTAGACGGAAGCACAAGTGAATCAACAGACGCTGCACAGGCTGCATATTGCGCAGGAGACCAGGGATATTACTTTGAAATGCACGACGCGATTTATGGTGCAAGTACAGGACCAACAGAACATGACGGCAAGTACTCAAAGGCAAACTTGAAAATAATTGCCCAAAGCATTTCAAGTCTTGACCAGAATGAATTTGCAAGCTGTTTAGACAGTAACAGAAACAGAGCAAGGGTTCAGGAAGCAATGTCAAAAGTTCAAAGCGCTGGATTCCAGATTTCAACACCTCAGTTTTGGGTGAATGGAAATCAGGTTCAGGCCTCGTGGACTGCAATTCAGGCAGCAATAAACGCTGCATAAATTTATTTTTTTATTTTTTATTTCTTTTTTGTTTTAGAAAAAAACTACTTACAAACAGTTCCGGCTTCTTCAATAAGTTTTAAGGCAATTTTTTTGTCAAGACGTGTTCTTCTGGAAAGCTCATCAACAGGAATATCCAGCAAGTCCCTTGCAACAATCAAACCCGAATCATAAAGATTATTAAAAACACCGTCTGAAGCAGAGTTCAGAATAGTAATTGGATAGAGGTTTTTTTTCTCAATTAATTTTTCAAGACTCTCCTCCCGGGGAAACTTCCAGCTCGTTATTTTAAGATTCACCCCACTGGCATACCTTATTGCATCTCCGGAGCACTTTGTATTTGTTACGAGCCACGGAGCATCAAAGTCGTGTCCCTTCAGGTCAAGAAATCTTGCGTAAGTATAAAGTGCGGGGTGTAGTTTTGTGATTGTTCCATTTTGGTTGTGATATTTGCACTCAATCATCCATTTTTTGCCCTTAACGGCAACTATGTCAACCTCCTGAATTATGACCTTCCCTTTAAGTTTACTTCCTACAGAAGTTTCATACCCATAATATTCAAGAACCCTTGCAAAAAATTGTTCA
>JAHJRS010000049.1 GCA_018830845.1 Nanobdellota archaeon | reverse complement strand
AGCCCAGAAGAAAAGTAAAGACAGTCAAGGCTGAATGATTTAAATTTTTACAAATTCAAACAGGATAAAAATGGAAAACGATAAAATGCAGAAAATCCAGTTCTTTCAGGAAAGCCTCCAGACAATTTTAATGCAAAAACAGGCATTCCAAATGGAGCTAAATGAAACCGTTGCGGCACTTGGAGAGGTTGAAAAATCAAAAGATGACGTCTATAAAGTTGTCGGGCAGATCATGATTAAAGTAGCAAAGGAATCAACTGTGGAAGACCTCAAAAGGAAGGAAAAAATTCTTAGTACACAGCTAAAAAAACTTGAAGAACAGGAAAACAAGCTTAGTTCTGAGGTAAAAAAGCTACGGGATGAACTTATTAAGGGCTCAAAGGCTCAAAAATAAATTGGCTTTGACTTTATGATTTTGTTTTTTATTATTATAAAAAATCTCCGAAATATTTATAAACAAATTGCATCTAAGTTTATCATGGTGTTTGAAAAATTCAAAAAAATGTTTGGTGGTTCAGGTGATGACACTATGGGAGATGAATATTTAGAGATTGATTTGAATCAGGAAAAAAAAGAAAACAAGATTGTTGTTAAACTTTTCAACCTTAACGACTATGAGGACTCAACAAATATTCTTAATGCCTTAAGAGAGGGATACACTATTGCAGTTATTGATATTAGAACTCTTAAAAAGAAAGACCCTATTGAATTAAAGAGGGCAATTTCAAAGATTAAGAAAACTGCAGATGCCCTTGAGGGTTCAATTGCCGGTTTCGGCGACAATATTGTTGTTGTAACTCCTTCGTTTGCAAAGGTTGAAAAACACGTCATGAAACCAAAGGAAGACAAAAAGAGTTCTTACGAAGATTATTAATTAGGTTTTAAAACCCCCAAAATTTTTATAAATAAGCTAGCTGTTGAAAATCCATGTTAAAAACCTTAGATAACTTAAAGTTTGAAGAGTTAAAAAATCGCCTGCCAGAAAATTTGGACGACTGCAAATATTCAAAATGCCTTGCAAATAGGAGAAGAAATGATGTTGGATTCTTTGACTCAATATTAAAAGAAAAACTTTTTTTTAGTATTCCTGAAGTTTATTTTTTAATCTCACATGACAAAGAAGATGAATATTTCAAACCCGAGGTCCTTTCTGCTGAAGAAAAAAAAGTTTATCAAGGAATCCCTGAACTATTTTTTCAAACAAAGTATTTTTCAGGAAAATTTTCAGACAGAAAAACGAGCAATGTCCCTAAAGAATACTACTCTTACACATTAATTGAGTAGATTGACCCCCCAAAAACATTTTTAAAACTCCTTTTCAGAGTTAATTTATGAAAACTATATTCGTTGGCGCAAAAGTAAGAAGGGAACCTGATTATGAGAAAGTAAAAAAACTCGTAAATGAAAAAATTCCTGAAAAGAATATTTCAATTTGTTACTCAAACCAGTTTGTTGAAATTGCGAGGAAGCTTGAAAAAGTCCTTGATAAAAATGTGGTTCATAAAACCCAGGTCCTTGGGTGCTCTAACCCAAAGTTTCCAAAAGAAACCCAAGCTATATTAATAGTAGGGCAGGCAAAATTCCATTCTGTCTCGCTTGCCTATGAATCAAAACTCCCAACTTATATCCTTGAAGACTCCACTATTGAAAAAACTTCAAAGGAAGATGTTGAAAAAATGGAGAAAAAGGAAAAATCGATGTACTTAAAGTACCTTAATTCAAAAAAAGTCGGAATTCTTGTCACAAACAAGCCCGGGCAGCAGAGGCTCAAAAGCGCGCTAAATTTCTGCAAAGAATTGAAGGACAAAAAGGGATATATGTTCATTGCAAATGACCTTGATGTGAATGAGTTTGAGAATTTCCAGATTGATACATGGATTAACACGGCCTGCCCAAGAATGGACTTAACCGACGGAAATATCCTTAATTTGGAGAAGCTTAAGAATCTGGAAAAGAAAAATTAATTTTTACACTAAACTCTTGTGATGGAAAAAACAGTTTTTATTGCCACAACTATTGTTGCTGGAACAAACAGGGTCAAGAGTGCTGAGAACGTTGAGGCGACAGCGTCGCCGATTCCAATTCCAATTAGAGAGCCGGTTACACTTTCCATTCCAAACCTGCTGACAATTACCAGAATAGCTCCTGTTAAAAGGAAAGTTTGAGAGTCTTTTCCTGAAACATTTATCTTAAACCCGACGATTAACCCTAAAACAACCAAGAGGCCATACAAAGGGGAACTAAACTGAACGAGCCTTGACCACGGAATGAAGAAAGTTGTTACCACCCCGATTAATACTGCAATTACAACCCCTAAAAGAAATATCCATGCCCCGACAGAGTTCTCCCTAGCTTTCAACACCATATTATTAAAATCCCATGCAAAATGGATATATAAATTTTTTTAAATGCAAAAAATTTAGAAAAAATGTATATTCCAAAAAATACAAAAATTTATAAAGGGATGTAACTCCAAAATAGTAAATGAAAATGAAAACCGGGTTAAAATTCATTACAGGCATTCTCGCTCTAGTTTTAACATTTGGAATTTTGGTTAGTGCATTTACTATTAACTCGGTGTCGTCTTTTGATATCTTCGACCGTGAAGGCCAGTTGCAAGTTATCACAGTTTCTGCAGATAGCCCATTTAATTTAAGTCTTCCTTCAAACATCTTCTCAGTGAATTCTACAACCTCGGGAGGGGAAAACTCTTATGCATTTGAGTTCACACTTAATTCTTTGCCTTCAGAAATTGGTAAGAATACATTTACTATTGAGGTGCTTAATTCTTCAAATTCTTCACTAGGGGATTCTTTTGATTTAACATATGTAAAATCATTCTGTAAAAATGGCCCGATTAATGATACTCAATTGGAAATTAGCAAAGTGAAAATAAAAAATAACGGAAACGGGGACAGTGACGAATGGTACCCTTTAGACCGTATAACTGTAGAGGTTAAGTTCGAGAACGATCTGAATGACCTTGATGATATTATTCTTGAAGTTGGATTATTCAAAGCAGGAAGTTCATCAAACATTATTGATGACATGGGCTGGATTTCAGAAGATGAAGAAATGTATGAAGCAGGGGATGTTGATGAAGGAGATAGTGTGAGCCACACTTTTGAATTTAGAGTGGATCCTGAAGCAATTGACAACGACAAAGATTACTATTTTGTTGTAAAAGCATATCCTGACGGGGATGAAGATGAATTTTGTGTTGATTACTCCTCTGAATTAAGTGATAAATACTTCGAAAAAATAACTGTAAAAAAAGAAGAGAATAGGGATAAAATGGTTGTTGTAGATGAGGAATCTTACCCTCTTCCAATTGAAGCTGCATGCAATGGAAATGTTGAATTTGGAGCTGACGTATGGAACATAGGGGATAAGGATTTTGAAAACCAAATTAAAGTTAATTTATTTAATAACGAACTTGGACTAAACATTGATGAAGTAATAGTGGGAGATTTTGACCAGGGAGATTTTGCAAGAGCAAATTTTAAATTTACAGTCCCTCAGGATGCAGAAGAGAAAACATACTTTCTCTCTATGAGGACCTATTACGATTATGATGAAGACAAAGAACTTTACAGAAGGACTTCTTCAAAGACATTCACAGCGTACTTAAACGTTGAAGGAAACTGCGCAATAGCACCTCCTACAGTTAGTGCTGAATTGTTTTCAGGTGAAGCTAAAGAAGGAAAAGAAGTAACAATTAAGGTTTATTTGAGAAATGAACATATTAAAGAAGCAACTTTCATCCTTGGTGCCGAGGGTTACAGCTCATGGGCAAACCTTAAGGAAATTGACCCTATGACTTTCACTCTTCAGCCAGGAGAATCAAAAGAAGCATACATAACACTTGACCTTAAAGGAAACAGCAGAGGAGACCAGCAGTTTAATCTGTTTGTAACCTCAAACGGACAGATTGTATCAAGCAAACCAGTTATTTTAACAGTTGAGTCTGGTTCATTTTGGGACAACTTTGGTTCATGGGACGTGGACTGGCAGACTGTCGGAATAATTGCACTAAATGTTATCCTGTTGATCGCAATAATTATTGTTGCTGTGAAAATTCTTAGAAAAAAGTAAAGGCAACTCAAATTATTTAAAGCATATTTCTTAAATATATTTATGAAAGAAAATTCGAAATATGCGCTTCGTCTTTTTATAAGGTATTTGTCTCTTGTTTTAATTACCGCGCTTGGAATGGAGATTATTTATTCAATCTTTCTCCCGCTTACAAAATACCCCCCATATTTTATTCTAAACATATTTTATAATGCAATTCTCGCAGGAGACATGATTCTTATCGGAAACTACCATATTGAAATAATTGGTGCATGCGTTGCCGGTTCTGCTTATTATTTTCTGTTGGTTCTTAACCTCTCGACAGCAGGTATAAAACCCCTTTTAAGAATTAAAATGCTATTGGCTGCGTTTGGGATTTTCCTTTTTATTAATGTTTCAAGAATAGTGGTTCTCTCAATAATGTATGTAAATGATTCCCCTATCTTTGACATTACCCACAAAATTCTCTGGTATGCCGGAAGCACAATTATAGTTGTTGGAATATGGTTCTTTGAAGTGAGTTTTTTCAGGGTCAAGGGAATTCCATTCTACACGGACCTGAAAAAACTCTATAATCTTTCTAGTTTAAAAAGGAAATAACTCCCAGAGTTCCAAAATAAATTACAAGCCCGGCAAATAAAACCCCCAACGCAATTGCAAGAATGCTCTTTTTTCTCTCAAGGCCAAAAATCCATGATAAAAATGAGCCGGTGTAAGCGCCGGTTAGAGGAAGAGGAATTGCAACAAACAAAAAAAGAGCAAGAAACCCAATTGCCTTGTGCGACTTTTCAAAACGCTCTATTTTCTTTTGCATAATTTTTAGATAGGCTGAGTAAAATTTTTTGTAAAAAGAATATTTAATCAAAAATCCGTGAAGATAATCAAGAAAGAAAAAAACGAAAAAGATTATTAAAATATTCAAAAAGAGTATTAAAAGAAAAACCGGAAATGTGGGGACTCCTGTTTTTGAGGCTTCAATAAGTGCGACAGGAAGACCGACTCTTAATTCAAAAAGAGGCATAAGAGTAAGAACTATTGCAAGAATTAACTGATTCATCTTTTAAGGTTGTAATACCTCAGATAGGCTTCAACCATAAGCTTTTCAGTTGCAGGGAGAATTTCACAGCTCTCTTCGTCACCTTTAATTATGATGTCATAACAGGCAGGACCAACCTCTTCTATTCTGGTCTCATCCCCGTATTTTAGGGTAAAATAATTGTATCTTCCTTCAGGGTCACAGGTTGCATTTTCATCTTTTATCAAATCCATTCCCATATTTGAAAAAAGAATCTGAAGGTTTGCAACTGCAATAACCCCGTCGCCCCCGCACTTAAAAGTCATATTTTCCTGTCCCCCAATTACATTTAAAACCAGAAGTCTCAGGTTTTCATAACTTTCAAAGGGAACTTTTTTTAGTTCATTTGGGTTTGTTCTTAGGTTAAACATTATTGGCTTTCCCTGGGAGTTATTTACAATGCTGACAAGAGGATAGAGCTGAATTTCCCCCATTTTCACCGACTCAAATTTTAGCCCCTTGTAATTAAAGTTTGACTGAGACTGAATGAAAAGGTAATACGTAAAAAAAGCCAAAAAGGCAAGCCCTGCAATTATAAAAATCATCTTTAAAATTTTCTCTTCTTCCTTTCCTTTTTTTAATTCCTCCCCTTTGGAAGAATCCTTTTCCACTGAAACGCTTTTTTTCTTTTTTTCTTT
>JAHJRS010000048.1 GCA_018830845.1 Nanobdellota archaeon | reverse complement strand
GTGATACACTATCCACTCTGAAAGAATGCCTTAGATGGTGGCATGTTTTTATTTGGAGTTTGTTTTGAGTTTTTTAATTTTTATTAACTAACCTTTCTGCCAATTCTTTCAGAAAAGCCACATTTCCCACATTTTAAGAAAATAAGATTGTCTTCATCAGAATATTTTATTCCCATGTCGATTATCTGTGCTTTTTCATAACCACATTTTTTACATTTATGGGGATAGTTTGCATAAATATTTTCTTCTTCAGAAATCCCTTTTCCTTTTTGGACCTCCTTTTTTACAACTTCCTTTGAAACAAGTCCCTTTTCAATTCCCTGGGCTAGCCCACAATTCGGACAAATTATAATTTCTTTAGAATGGGGGGGCAGGATTTTTTTGCACTCTCTGCAAAAACAAATTCCCATATCAATGGTTCTTTTTTATCCATTAAAAGCTTTTTGGTTAGGTTTAAAAGTTTGCTTTCACTTCTTTATTTATGGCAGATTACAGTGCAAGAAAGCCCAAATTTCCCCCTTTGACTTCTAAGGAAATTGAAGAAAGATATTCTGAAATGCAGGAAGAAATGAAGGAGGTGTTGGATTGGAAAAAGGAGGAGAAAGACAGATTAATCAACGGAAAAACTCCTCAGGCGCGGGCGGCAGCAAAGAGGGCCCTTCCAAAAGTTGCCAGAAGAATTGATACTGTCAATGGTAATCTTATTTATTGGAAGCTCAGAAAAGAAGGAAAATCCCATTTTCATGCCAATATTGAAAGAGCCGAGTATTGGGACAAATTAAAAAATAAAAGCTTTTTAGGTGAAGGGCAGGATTAAGAAGTTTTTTAAACAAATTCTCTTTTTAGATTTTGTATTGGCTCCGTAGCTCAGTCTGGTTAGAGCACTGGACTCTTAGCGAGGGTGAACTTAAGTTCCCCCCACCGCTCTACCTTTTAAGGTAGTCAATCGAGAGAAATCCAGGTGTCGAGGGTTCAAATCCCTTCGGGGCCATTTGGCATATAAAATGAGTGAAAGAATAGATAAAATAATTGTATTTCTAAAGGAAATTGACAAGTTTAAAGAGGTTGAAAGGGAAATATTTTTGAAAAACAGAATGGAGAGTGATGCAGATCATGCATGGCACCTTGCAATGTTCGTTTTTCTTTTTGAAAAGGATCTTCCAAAAAACCTGGATATTTTGAAAATGTTCAAATTGGTTTTGATGCACGACCTTGTTGAGATTTATGCGGGAGACACTTTTGCTTTTGATGGAGAAATGAATAAATCTAAAAAAGAAAGAGAGAAAAATGCTGCAGAAAATCTTTTTTCAAAGTTGCCAAAAGATCTGGAAGAAGATTTTCATAATTTATTTAATGAATGGGAAGATGCAAAAACAAAAGAATCAAGGATTTCCCATGCATTTGACAAGGCTCAGCCCATGATTCAAAATATTTTGTCTGACGGGAAAACATGGAAAAAACATAGTGTAGGATATGAAAGAATTGATGAATTCAGCAAACCCTTCTTCCAAGAAGATAAACTCTTGGAAGCAATTTATGAAAAACTTATGAGGGAGATTAGAGGGATTGTTTAAGACTTTTTAATGTATATTTATTATTATAATCTATTTTAAAAACTCTTTTTTGACATTAGATAAATGTTACAAGCTGTAATTATGGATCATGATGGAACAATGGCTCCAACAATGGAGAGGCAGCACAAATGGTTTAATTATTATTGGAGTCATCAAATAAACAAAGAGAGAACAATGGGAAAAGAATTTCCTTATCAGGATTTTAAATCATTCATGAAAATGTACAATGAAAAAATTAATCATCCTCTTGAAGTTCAAAACGTTTATGACTTTCTGAATTTGGATTGTGATATGAACGATTTTTCTCATCCAGTCTGGCCTTCCTACAAAAGTTTTGCCTTAGAGAATCCTTCTAGATTATATTCTGGAATGAAGGAAGCAATTGAAGATATCTGGAATCTTGGACGTTTAACAAAGGATTTTAAGGTAAATAGGCGATTAAGATGGGGGTTAATACTAGTAACAGTTGGAATATTGTTTCAAGTGATTTATCTAAAAATGATGTTTTGAAATATTTCGATTGTTTTGTTTCTAAAGAAATTCTTTTAGCTTACGATGGTAACGGAAATGCAAGCTCTATAAAGAAACCTTCAAAAGTTTCACTGGCTCTTGCATTGGGATTACTTGATAGTCCTGGAGAATACGTTTTGCATGTTGGAGATACTTTAAATGACCTTGTTGCTTCCCAAAAGATTATTAGATTAAATCCCATGCACCCCGAAACTCTTATTACGGTTGGAGTTTCCTGGGGATATGAGGGTAAAAAAAGGCTTAAAGAAGGGGTAGAGGTCTCAGGTCAAGGAAGAGTTCACTTCAATCATATAATAAGCAAACCCTTTGAATTATTTGGGATTGTTGAAAAATATTTCAAAGATTAATTCCGCTTTCCCAGAAGTTTAATTTTCCTTTCATAGGAATTGGTTTTACCCTCTTTGAATTTTTCAAAATAAATCCATATTTTCCCCATGAAGAATCGGCAAGGTGTTTATTTTTGTCTTTTTTATGTTCTGACTCATTATTATATTTTTTAACTTCGACAAGCTCAGATTCTCCAACAATCATCCCAAGAGGCAGTTTATCAAATCCAAATTTTTTCATCGCTTTTTTATCTGGGATTTTTGATGCATGGACAAGAAATTTTCCCCTAAAATTTGTTCTCCACTTCCTTAATTCAATTGTCTTTTTTCCTGAAACTATGAGTTCTGCAAAGGGCTGTTTTAGAGAAAGAGCTTTCATTTTGAAAATAATTTTATCTGTAATCTCTTTTTGTGCGTCCGCATTTCACACACTTGAAAAATTTTGTTGGAGATTCATCACTTGACCTGGTTTGGACCATCCAAAAATAAGCCCTATCGTGACCGCATTTTGGACAGACTTCATTTACAACCGGTTCTGTCTTAAAATCCTTTTTAAGAACTGCAATTTCAGGATGCTCTTCAATTTTTTCTTTTGTTGAGATTTTGATTCGACCTTTTTTGTTGTAACCACATCTGGGGCAAGAGCTGTTTTTTACTTTTGACATCAATACTGAACCACATTTTGGGCAAAATTCCATAGGTGATTAGATGGAGGTGTCGTTTATATAATTTATGTTTTTTTCCAAAAAGTCAAGTTTATAACTCTCGAATTTCTTTTTTGAGAATGAAAACACCTGATTTGATTTTATTTTCACAAAATTTAATAGTTGACAACCTTATTCTCTCTCCAGAAGACTTTTTCAACCAAAATTCAGTAATTTTGTCCGAGAAATTTTCTCTTTCAATATCGGACATAGTTAAAAATCATCTCCAGCTTTCACATGAAAGAAATTTGCATAATTTCAAAACGGCTGCAGGGGAGGGAGATTCAATAAACTTTTATAACTTGTTATCAAAAAAATTTGCTTCTTCTGCGATAATTCATTATGAACTGGTAAACAGGGAAAACATATCTTTTGTTCTTGAAGACAAGGGGTTTTTCTTTTATGATTTGTTTGGTCCGGAATTTCAATTGAAAATGGCTAAAAGAAATGAAATGTATGCTGATGTAATGAGGGAGGAACAGATAAATTATTACAGATTAATAATTTAATTTTCACTGCAAAATCCTTTTTGGGAATCAGATCTTGTACTTTCAAATAAAATAAGTTTAATCCATCCAACGTACGGAAGAATATTTGCCCTTGGAATTCCCACAATCTGATTTTCTTGTATTCTTTTTTCGACTCCAAGCTGCCCATTGTTGTTGTCCCCTTCAGTTGAAAAAAAGTACTCCCCATCTTCTAAATTTATTTCTATTACTCTGTGTATTATTGGGGTTCCTCCACCGGAATCAAAAATTATAATGTCTCCTAGTTCAATATTTTCAGGTTTAGTCCCAGTAACAAATAGTATATCTCCTTTGTTCAGACCGTTTTTGAATGGAAAACTTAAAAATTGATTCTCATTTATTTCCTTTTCAAAATATTTAACTTCATGCCTTGTCCACCAACTTTCAAAGTCAGACATTATGTTTCCATCATGGTACATTGAGCATGATTCAACAATCACAAGTGGAAGAGATGTTCCTGTAGCAAGCGAAAGAAGCGGAAAAAAAATTCCTCTTATGATAACAATTAAAAATATCATTGAAATAACCCACCCCTTGAATGAGTTATCCCTCCAGACTACAAACCAAAATTTTCCAAGAAGTGTTTTTTGGTCTTTTAGAGTCTCTTGTTTCTCTTTCATGAACTTAATTAATAAATATTGTTTATAACTATTTTGTTTTAGACATAAATTTTTAAATTGGAGGGGCATCAATTTTAAATGGCGAGAATAGATAATGAAGTTTTGAAGAGGGCAGTTATTGCTGGAGCTTCTGCTGCACTGAAATACAAAAGAAAGAGGTTGAATGTACCTGAGGGAAAAATTCTCGAAGAGGTAATTTCTAATGTTGATTCAATAATTGATGAAATTGATAAGGATTGAATCGCAAGGTTTTTAAATATACACAAGGTGTATATACATGCAAGATATATTTGAATATGATATCATTTGTGACAAATGCGGGGAAAAAATGGAAAATTCTCTTATGAGCAGGAATGGTTTTAATCTTAGGATTAAAAAGTGCAATTCATGCGGGGATGTTATTGTGCATCCTGAGGATAGGGCGGAGTATGACAATTTTGTGAGGTTAAAGAAAAAGGAGTATGAGGTTAAAATGAGGATGGTTGGAAATTCATATTCAGTTTCAATTCCCAGAGAAATTGTTGATTTTATGAAGGACCAAGAAAATATGGTTAACAATATGGTTCGCCTCTCTTTTCAGGATTTTGGGAGACTGAGTTTAATGTTTAATACGGGAGAGGCAGAAAACAGGGAGAATGAAAATTCAAATTCCAGAGTTATTAAATCAAGAGAGGTCAAAATTATCAAGAACAATAGGCCAGTTATTCATACAAAACAGTTTGTGGATTCTGCACATCCTGAGAAAAATAAAACAGAAATATTTAAAGCCCCGAAAAAGGTAAAAGGAAAAGAAGAATAAAATGGCAAAAATAGGGAAGGATAATAAAAATCAGGTAACTCTCAAGGTCGTTGAGGCTCTTCAGGACGACGCATACAAGGGCATTGCAAGGCTTGACCTTGACCTTATGAGAAATTTAGGAGTCAGAAGAGGGGATGCAATTTTGATTGGAAAAAATAAGTTGACAGTTGCAATTGCTGACAGAGCATACCCTGCTGATGTGGGGGAGGGAATAATCAGAATAGATGGAATTTTGAGAAAAAATGCGGGAGTTTCAATTGGGGACGAGGTAATTGTGAAAAAAGCTGAAATCAAGGAAGCTAAAAAAATTGTCGTTGCCCCAGCACAAAAAGGAATAATGGTTCAGGGGGACCCAGAGGGACTTAGAAGGGGTCTGTTGGGAAGAACTGTAGTGAAAGGAGACCTTGTCGTTTTAGGGGGAGTGCAAAGAAGAAGAGACTTAATGAATGAAGATATGGGAGATCTTAATGATATTTTTGGAAATCTTGGAGATATTCTTGGAGGGATGGGGTTTGGAAACCTTGGAGGAGGAGTTGCCCAGATTAAATTTTTAGTTGTTTCAACAAATCCAAATTCTCCGGTAATTGTAACTGAAAACACCGAAGTTGTTTTGAATCCCAAAGCAGTTGAAGTCACTGAAGACAGAATTCCAAATATAAATTATGAAGACATTGGGGGATTAACAGGAGAAATAAAAAAAATACGTGAAATGGTTGAAATTCCTATGAAGCATCCTGAGATTTTTCAAAAGTTAGGGGTTACCCCTCCAAAAGGAGTTTTATTGCATGGTCCTCCTGGGACTGGTAAAACTTTACTCGCTAAAGCAGTTGCAACAGAAACAGATGCCCATTTCATATTACTTAACGGTCCTGAAATTATGTCAAAGTTTTATGGGGAGTCTGAAAAAAAGATTAGAACTATTTTTGAAGAAGCAGAAAAAAATGCCCCTTCAATAATTTTTATTGATGAGATTGATGCAATCGCCCCAAAAAGGGAAGACGTGCAGGGAGAAGTTGAAAGAAGAGTCGTTTCTCAACTTTTAACAATGATGGATGGCCTTAATGCAAGAGGAAAAGTAATTGTTATTGGGGCAACAAATAGGGTAAATTCACTTGACCCCGCTCTTCGTAGACCAGGAAGGTTTGACAGAGAAATTGAAATTGGAGTTCCTGATAAAGCAGGGAGATTATCTGTTTTGAAAATTCATTCAAGAGGAATGCCTTTTGATAAAAGTGTGAACCTTGACAAAATTGCTTCTTTGACACATGGTTTTGTGGGTGCTGATTTGGAATCATTAACTAAAGAAGCAGCAATAAATGTTCTAAGAAAACACATAAACAAAATAAAACTTGACGAAGAAGTTATCCCTCAGGAAGTTTTGGATAAATTAATTATTAAGCAGGAAGATTTTATGGATGCTCTTAAAGTTGTTCGACCATCGGCGATGAGAGAGGTTTTGGTTGAAACTCCTAATGTTGACTGGAATTCTGTTGGGGGTCTTGATAAAGTCAAAAAAGATCTTATTGAAGCGGTTGAGTGGCCTATGAAATATCCTGATAGCTTCAAGAGAATGGGAATAAGGCCATCAAGGGGAATTTTGCTTTATGGTCCGCCAGGAACAGGAAAAACTTTGCTTGCCAAAGCAGTTGCAAAAGAATCGGAAGCAAATTTTATACATGTTAAAGGTCCAAGTTTACTCTCAATGTGGGTTGGAAAATCAGAAGAAGGAATGAGAAAAGTTTTTGAGAGAGCAAGACAGGTTGCACCATGCATAATCTTTTTTGATGAGCTTGATTCTCTTGCAGGGAAAAGGGGAACAGATTCAAATAAAGTTACTGAGAGAGTCTTAAACCAGATGCTTGCAGAAATGGACGGGCTCGAAGACATTAAGGAAGTTTTGGTTCTTGCAGCGACGAATAGACCAGATATGCTTGACACAGCTCTTCTTCGTCCAGGAAGGTTTGACAAAATTCTTTTAGTAAACGCTCCAACTGAAAAAGGCAGGGAAATGATATTAAAAATTCATACGAAAGATATGCCCCTTTCAAAAGATGTAAATATAAGTGAGCTTGCAAAAGAAACTGATGGTTATACGGGGGCGGATTTGGAAGCGTTT
>JAHJRS010000047.1 GCA_018830845.1 Nanobdellota archaeon | reverse complement strand
TGATTGGGTGGAGTAATGACCTGAGAAGCACGACTGAGGGCAAAGGATCCTCCTCGATACTTGACCAAACCTTTGAAAGAATTCCTGTTTCACTTCAGGCCGAAGTAATAAGAAAAATCCGTGACAGAAAGGGATTAGCGGAGAATCAGTAAAAAACCTTATTCCCCACCTAAATTAAATTTAAATATTCCACTTCAATTTTCAATTTAAAGCATCTTTAAAAAAATAAAATCTCAGTTAAAAACAGAACTTAAAAACCTCATAAGAAAAAAACATCCAAAAGCTTCTGGATTAATTTTTGATTCTATCTATTTTGGATTAAAGAGATTAATTCATGAAAAAGAAGTAAACAAACTTTTATTGGGGAACAAAGAGGTTTTTGGAGCTAACTTTGCAAATGCTGTTTTAAAAAACTTTAATATTAAATACAATACAATTGGAGAGGTACCCCATGAAAGAAGATATATCTTTACTTCAAACCATCCCCTTGGAGGAATTGACTCAAATGTTTTTATGAGTGCTGTTGGCAGTAAAAATTCTGACTTGAAAATTATCGGAATTGAAATCCTGACTTTCTTTAAAAACTATGGAGACTTGATTCTCCCTGTAAGCGCTTCGGGAAAACAGAAAAGAGAATACCACGAAAAAATTTCAAAGGCCCTTGAATCTAAATCACAGATATTAATTTTCCCATCTGGTTCACTTTCAAGAAATAGGGGAGGAAGAATTCTTGATTCTGATTGGACTCCAAGTTTTATAAAGTGGTCAAAGATATATGAAAGAGATGTCGTTCCTGTTTATTTTGATGGGAAAAACTCAAAATTATTTTACTCACTTTCATCAATCAGGAAAAAATTTGGGATAAAAATAAATATTGAACAAGTACTTCTTCCAAGGGAGACCTTTCTTCAAAAAGGAAAAACCTTTAACATTGTTTTTGGGAGACCAATACCCTATCAAAAATTTACAAATGAGATTTCCCAAAAAGAATGGGCATCTAAAGTTTACAAGGAAGTTTACTCTTTGGAAGATTTGATTAAAAAATGAAAAAAGAGGATGAATTAACAGTAAATTATTTACCTTTCTATGGAGATATCGAAGAACACTTAAAAAAAGTTTTAAAATATAAATTTTTAAACTCCTTTCTCCTCGCTAAAAAATGTCAGTTAAAACGTTCTGGAAAAACTCAACTGTAAATAAATTAATTATGATTTTTACTTTTTTGTGGATTGTTCTTTCAGTTATTTTTGGAATTTATGACCTTAAAATTTCAGAATTCCTTTTTGATTCTGAAAACCAAGCCGGAAATTTGGTTCAGTCATTCGGGGAAATCCCGGGAATTCTTTTTGGCCTCTTTGCAATTTTCACTTTTTGGGCTGGTTCAAAATTTAGGAGCAAAAAGCAAAAAATAATTGTTTTTACAGGAGGACTTTTAATTTCAACGGGATTAATAACATACCTTGCAAAACTTTTTTTTGAATATTTTAAGGCCTATTTTAATTTTGTTTCTATTCGAGGGATTTCACTTGCATTGATGGCAATTTTAGTTTCTCTTTTTGGTTTTTATTTGTTTAAGACAAAGCTTCAAAAGTTCTCAGAGAAAAATTATTTGTTTGCAAAATTAAGCATGCTTCTTATTGTAATTTCCGGGCTAATCGTCCAGTTTTTGAAATTTTTATGGGGAAGAATAAGGTATGAAGATATTGTAAATGGTCTTGGAAATTTCACCGCGTGGTATATTCCTCAAGGAATCACCGGAGGAAGCTCATTTCCTTCCGGGCACGTTTTTTTGGCCTGGGTTTTGATTCCATTATTTTTAATAATTAACAAGAATAAAATTTCAAAAAACATTGCCCTTCTTTTAACAATCCTCTTTGGGCTTTTTATTTCATATGAAAGGGTGATTATAGGAGCACATTATACGTCTGACGTTTTGTTCTCAACTGGAATTGTAATCCTTATTTTTTTATTCCTTTACAAAAA
The DNA here is from genome assembly GCA_018830845.1 of Nanobdellota archaeon. Lineage (GTDB taxonomy): Archaea > Nanobdellota > Nanobdellia > Pacearchaeales > GW2011-AR1 > GW2011-AR1. The sequence continues at coordinate 1,886 of JAHJRS010000047.1, read as the reverse complement.
ATATTTTCCCAAAAAAAGCAATTTGCCGACGGAAAAAGTAAGGAAAATTAAAAAAATAAATCAAGCGAAACATTTATAAATATAAATTTTCATAATCAACTATGGCTAAAGACAAACCAAGCATGAACATCGTTTTCGTAGGTCACGTTGACGCTGGAAAGTCAACATGCGTAGGCAGAATGATGTTTGATGGAGGAGCGGTTTCTGAGCAGGAAATGAAAAAGCTTAGGGAAGAGGCTGCAAGGTACGGGAAGGCAGGATTTGAATTTGCTTATGTTATGGATAACATTAAAGAGGAAAGGGAAAGAGGAGTTACAATTGACCTTGCCTATAAAAAATTAGTTACAGATAAATATCAGATTACAATTATTGACGCGCCTGGTCACAGAGATTTTGTTAAAAATATGATTACCGGTGCTTCACAGGCTGACGCCGCATTCTTGGTTATCGCCGCACCTTCAGGAGTTCAACCACAAACAACTGAACACTTATGGCTTCTTAGAACAATGGGAGTGAAAAACCTTGCAATTGTAATTAACAAAATGGATGCTTCAAATTACGACGAAGCAAAATTCAATTCAGTCAAGGAAGATGTTTCTAAATTGCTAAAACAAGTTGGAATAAATCCGGATGCAACTCCTTTCATTGCGTGCTCAGGACTTATGGGAGAAAATATTATAAAGAAATCTGACAAAATGAAATGGTACAAGGGACCAACATTAAGGGAGCAAATTGATATTTTCCCTGCACCTGAACTTCTTACAAACTTACCAATGAGACTTCCTGTTCAGGATGTTTATGAGATTACCGGAATTGGAACAGTTCCCGTTGGAAAAGTTGAAACTGGAATTTTAAAGGTAGGGCAAAAAGTTAAAATTTTGCCCGGGAGAACAGGAGAAGGAATCCAGGGAGAAGTTAAAACTATTGAAGCTCACCACGAAACACTTCCCGAAGCAGAAGCGGGAGAAAACGTAGGGGTTAATATTAGGGGAGTTGGTAAAAAGGACATTGCAAGAGGAGATGTTATTTGCGACGCAAGTGCTCCGGTTCCAATTGTTGAGGAATTTATTGCCCAGATTGCGGTAATTAATCATCCAACAGTTCTTGCAAAAGGATACACCCCAGTATTCCATGTTCACACAGCTCAGGTTCCATGCCAGTTTGTAGAGTTAATTGCTCAAGTTGACCCAAGAACAGGTGAAACAATAAAGGATCACCCAGACTTTTTGAAGAACGGAGATGTTGCAAAGGTTAGAATCAAGCCTCAGGGAAGGCTCGCACTTGAAACTCAAAAGGAAAATCCTTACATGGCAAGGTTTGCCGTAAGAGATGCCGGAGCAACAGTTGCTGCAGGAATGTGCCTCGAAATTACAAAGAAAAAGTAAGATTTGATTTTGTTGTTTTCTATAAATTTTTATACTTAAATTCTCTGATTTATTTATGGGTAATTTTTCAAGAAATCTTTCTACTTTAATCAAAGATTTTAAAAGGGGTTATGACAGGGAAAAAGAAATTAGAAAAAGAATAATCAAAGAGAAAGGTCCCTTTTTATACCGAAATACCCATGAAATTTATGAGTTTACACAATCTTTTGAAAATTCCCTTGCAATGAAATTTGGAAGGAATCTTTACAACGGAATTCATCCTATGAGACGCATTGAATCCCAGGAAGTTGTCATTGATTACCTCTTATCCCACATGGGACTTTTTGTTAAGAATTAATAAATTAACTACAGATAAGAATGCCAAAAGAATCAATTGAAAAAATTCTTGAAGAATTGAAAGCAGCGAAGGAGCTTGAAAGTTTTGGAGATAAAAAAGCCTCGCTTGAAAAAATGATTAATTATTCAAAAAAACTTGAAGAGTTTCCCGAAGAAATGAAAAAT
>JAHJRS010000003.1 GCA_018830845.1 Nanobdellota archaeon | reverse complement strand
TTTTTCTTTTTTCAATAAAACGCATCTTGTTGTTGCTCCTGTTTCTTCTTTTATTTTCTCCTCGCAAGATGTCTCTCCGCACCAACCCATTTTTATTAATTTTTTGTTCTTTATTGCTTTTTCAAACTCTTCTTTTGAATTAACATTTACAATTGAGTTCTCCATCCTTTTTTTTGCTTTTTCAAACATTTCATTCTGCATATTTTTAAGAATTTTTGAAACTTCTTTTACAATGTTTTTTGATTTGACCTGTGCTTTTTCTTTGGTATCTCTTCTTACTAGGGTAACACTTTCATTTTCCAAATCTCTCGGGCCAATTTCAATTCTTAAAGGAATTCCTTTCAATTCATATTCAGAAAATTTGTAGCCGGGAGAATAATCTTCAGAGTCATCCAGTATTGGGCCAAATTTTTTCAGTTTTTTGCATATTTCATGGGATTTTTTTATGACCTTTTCTTTTTTGTCTTTGAATATAAGGGGGATTATTACGACCTTGTTTTCTGAAACATTCGGAGGGAGTACAAGACCAGAGTTGTCTGAATGAGTCATAACCAGTCCACCAATTAATCGGGTTGATAGCCCCCATGAATTCTGAAATGGAAAGTGTTTTTTTTCATCTCTTCCCAAAAAACTTATGTTAAATGCTTTCGCAAATCCCTCTCCAAGATTGTGTGAAGTTCCACATTGAAGTGCTTTTCCGTCGGGCATGAACGATTCAATTGTGTATGTATGAAGTGCCCCTGCAAATTTTTCTTTGTCCGATTTTTTTCCCACGAGAACCGGGATTGCTAAAAGGTTTTCAACTAATTTTTTGTATCTTTTTATTATTTCAACAGTTTCTTTTTCACATTCCTCCGGAGTTTCATATACATTATGCCCCTCCTGCCACAAAAATTCCCTTGTTCTTAAAAAAAGACGGGTTGCTTTTGTTTCCCATCGCACAATATTGCACCACTGATTTATTTTTAGGGGCAAATCCTTATAAGACCGAATCCATTTTGAATAGGAGTTATACATTATGGTTTCCGACGTCGGGCGTATTGCGAGCCTTTCAGAATCTTTTGTCAGCTCTTTATCAATCCATGCAACTTCAGGAGTGAATCCTTCTGCGTGTTCGGCTTCTTTTTTAAAGAACGATTCCGGAATGAGGAGGGGAAAATAAGCATTTTTTACTCCAAGAGGCTTATTCACTATTTTTTCAAATTCTTCTTGGATTTTTTCCCATATGGAATATCCTTTTGGGCGAATAACCATAAAACCCTTAACTTTGGAAAATTCAACCAACTCAGACTTTAAACAAACTTCTTCATACCATGAGGACATGTTCTCCTCTTTTTTTACCTGTATCCCAATTGATTTATTTTTCATTCTGTATGAAATAATTAGTAATTTATTAAAGTTTCATTAAGTAGCGCTTCGCTTATTGCATTAATGCCTTCTCTTATCCTGTTTGACTCAAGTGCAAATCCAAGTCCTTCTGTTTCTGCAATTTTGAAGTTGTTCATTCCAACAACCTTCCCTTCCCTATTTAGGAGGGGTCCTCCGGAGTTTCCAGGGTTAAGCTGGGCGTTCGTTTGAATATATGTGCCCGTCGTTCCAAATCCGCTTCTTCCAACTGCTGAAATTATTCCGTCTGTTGCCGAAAAACTCAATCCTTCAGGACTGCCTATTGCAAGAACTGTTTCTCCAATTCTCACTTTGTCAGAATTTGCAAGTTGGAGTTCTCCATAACCGGAAGTGGTTTTTATAAGGGCCAAGTCCAATTCTTTTATGTACCCTACAATAACTGCTGGGTGTGCCTTGTTGTCATTTGTAACAACCTGTACAACTTTAGAAATTTCTCCATCGGGATCTTCAATAATGTGTTGGTTGGTAGCGATGTACCCATCGGAAATAAAAAAGCCTGAACCTTCCCTATTCAGAGTTCTGATTATAACAATGGAACCTATAACATTTTCGATTATCCCTGAGAAGTCTTCACCTGATTGAATTTGAAGTTTATTTATTCTTTCTGTTGTGGATTCAATGTTAAGATTCAGGGAGTAGATCTCATCCCCCAAAACCTTTTTTGTATCTATGACTTCGGTGGCAATTTCATTTATTTTTTCTTCAGTCAAATTTTGGAGTTGTGAAATTTGTGATTTCAGTGCCGCATTTTCAATATTTTGTTTGACAATTATACCGTTTAAGAGTATTGCAATAGCAACTATTGATATTATCACAAGGGTTGAAAAACTCCCAATTATTACTTTGTGGTGCCTCTTCATGAACTCATAAAAATCTCAAATTATTTAAATCTACCCCGCCATAATTTTATGTGGGTTCATAGTTTAATCGGCAAATTTGGCTGGTCTTAAAAACTATGAACAACCAAAAAGGGTCCATAGTTTAATGGATAGAATATCGGGTTTCGGCCCCGAAGATCTAGGTTCGATTCCTAGTGGACTCAATTTAAGAGATGAAAAAATGAACGAAAGGACAAAGAAATACGTTGTGGGTTCATCGACTTTGATTGGGATGTGCATTGGTGCAGGGGTTCTTGGGATACCCTATGTGGCTTCAAGAGCGGGGTTTTTAGTCTCGGTTTTTTACCTCCTTTTTATTGGAGGGATGGTTTTACTGCTTAATCTTTATCTTGGTGAAACCGCTTTAAGGACTAAACGGAATCACCAACTAACAGGATATGCAAGAAAATATCTTGGAAAAAAAGCGGGAAAAGCAATGAATTTTGCAATTCTTTTTGGAGGTTATGCAGCAATCGTAGCCTATCTTGTGGGGGTGGGGGATAGTATCAGTTTTCTTGTTTTTGGAAATTTAAATTATTCTCTTTTGTTCGGGGTATCTTTCGGAATTTTTATGTCTGTATTATTGTGGCATGGAACAAGGTCTCTTAAGAGATATGAAAAATACGGAGTTCTGGCAATTCTTTTTTTGCTTTCTTTAATATTTTTTATTTTTATTGGAAAAGTGGATTATGGAAACCTAGGGTACATTAATCTTTCAAGTGTTCTTGTTCCTTTGGGGGTTATTTTGTTTGCCTTTTCTTCCGAGTCGGCAATCCCAATTGTTTCGTTAATAATCAAAGAAGAAAAAACCCTAATGAAAAAAATAATTTTTACAAGTTCTATAGTTTCAATTCTTTTCTACCTTCTTTTTACTTTTGTTGTCTTTGGGGCTATGGGATCTCAAACCCCTGAAATTGCGACTTTTGCTCTTGGCTCTGTTTTTGTAATTTTAGGAATTTTTACCATGTTTACTTCACATCTTTCTTTGGGAAATGCCCTCGAAGAAAATTTTCAGTTTGATGACCGGTTCAAAAAATCCAAGTCCTGGTTTTTTGTTTGTGTTGCTCCGGTTTTAATTTATGTTGTTGTTAGTTTTTTCCCGTATTTTTCCTTTACAAAAATTCTTTCTATCGGAGGTGTTTTTTTTGGAGGAACCATTGGAATTTTGAGTTTATTTTTGATTAAGAGTGCCAAATTAAGAACGGAAAGAAAACCCGAATATTCCATACCCATAAATTGGGTTATAATCTCGATTGTCGCAATTGTTTTCATTGCAGGGGTTTTTCAGGAAGTTTCCAGCATAATAAAAGGCATTTAACCAACATCTTTTTAACTTTCGAAGGTTTTGATTATTTATGGGAATAGAGAAAAACTTTGGAAATTATGTTGAAGTTGAAATGGGGAAGGAAATTTACGAGGGGGTGCTTCTTCCAAGCCCGGATGAAGGAACTTTTTTGTTAAAGCTGGATAATGGGTACAATATAGGATTTAATAAAAAAGAAGTTTTGAAGTTAAAAATGATTAAAAAGTTAAAAAATGAA
>JAHJRS010000046.1 GCA_018830845.1 Nanobdellota archaeon | reverse complement strand
TTGGAATGGGGGTTATTTTTGTTGCTCAATTGGGTCAAATTACGAAGCTGTTTTTGAATACATAAAAAATCAAGAGTTGCACCATTCATTTCATTGAAGACGACGGGACGCCGTGCCCTTTAGGGCACGGAGGATGTCACAACAAGAATAAAAGAAAAATTATTAACGGAATTTAATTTGCATACTATTGTTCGTTTGCCTAATGGGGTTTTTAATCCTTATACAGGAATTAGAACTAATTTATTATTTTTTGAAAAAGGAAAACAAACCAAAGAAGTTTGGTATTTTGAACATCTTTTGCCAGAAGGATATAAAACTTATAATAAAGGGAAACCAATTCAAATAAAAGAATTTGATTTAGAAAAAGAATGGTGGAAGGACAGGGAAAATAAAAAATTCAAAAAAAATTGTTGGAAAGTTTCTTTAGAAGAAATTCAAAAAAGAAATTATAATTTAGATATAAATAATCCTACTAAAAAAGAAGAAGAGGAAAATTTAAGCAGTAAAGAAATTCTTGAAAAATTAGAAAAGAGTTTTGAAAAAAGCAAAGAACTTATTGAGAAAATTAAGGGGGAGATTTAAATTGATTTCAATAGAGATCATACTTTCATTAGTTGCATTAGTTTTTTCTGGAATTTCTGGGGTATTTATTGCATTGCCTTATAGAAATTCTTTGAAACCCAGATTAAGAATTGAAATTAAAGATAGAGATAAAAAAGAGGTTCAAAGTTGCTTAGAATGGAAAAATTTATTTTTGAATATAACAAATATTTCAAAAAATAGTGCAGAAAATATTAAGATTAAATTAATTTCTAAGTTGGAAGTTAAAGAAACGGGCTATAAAAAAAATTTAATAAGTAATGAAGAAGTTGCTTATTTGCATCCTGGAGAAATTTCCCCTTTCCCCCTAAAATCTATTTCGCATATGCTTGAAGAAGTAAAAGATTTATTTGAAATTCGTAAAAATAAAAACTATGAAATGAAAGTTCCTAAAAAAAATTTAACAATTAATTTAAGAGTTGAAGTTTCTTCAACAGGATACAAAACTTATGATGATTTTTATATAGAATGGTATTCAATGAATAGTTCTCCCAATTGGGATGCTCCAAGAATTTTATGTTGGAATAAAAGAAAAGATAAGTATATAATTAAAATGGAAGGGAAAAATGGAAATTGATAATTTAAAAGAAATAAAAAAGAAGATTGGTGCAGCATTAAAAAAAGTTTATGAAGAAAAACCTTCTTTAATTGAAAAATATGATATTTGTGAAAGAAGCTTAATGCATAGGTTTGCTTTTTATCTTCAACAAGAATTTAAAGATTATTGGGTAGATTGTGAATTTAATAAACAAGTTTATGAGGGAAAAGTTTCAAGCAAAATAATAAATAATAGAAAAAGGTTTGTTGATATAATCGTAACGAAAAGAGGAACAGGATTTGGAGATTTTTTATGTTTTGAGCTTAAAAAAAATGGTGCTAAAAGAAAAGATATAGAAGAAGATAGAAAAAAATTGAAAGAATTAACTTCTTGTCTTCCAAGAAGTTTTCAATATGAGTATGGTTTTTTAATTTTTTTTAATAAACATTTTGAGAATATTAAATTTGAAATTTATGAAAAAGGGGAATTAATTGAAAATGCCTAAAAAAGTGGAATCAAAAACAGAAGAAATGCCCGAAGGTTTAAATTTGTTTTTTAAGTGGCTTTTTTTAATTTTAGGTGTTCCAAGTTTGTCTTACATCTTTTTATGGACTTCTATTGAATACACCTTTGAAACAGCAAAAACAGGATTACAAATTTTTATGGGAATTAGTCTTTTTGTAATTTTAATAGGTTATATTTATTTTTCAATTAAATATCTCATTGAAGAAACAAAGGAATATTTTAAATGAAAACAAAAATAAGTAATTTTTTAAAAGAAAGGCAAGATAGATATAAACCTGAAGAAGCAAATAAATTAGGCTTAAGAAGACTTAATAAAATTGATTTTTCTGGAATAATGCACTTAAGTGATAAAAAAACAAATACTGGAATGATTTTAATTAAGTCTGGTGATTTAGTTATCTCGGGAATCAATGTTGAAAAAGGAGCAATTGCAGTTTATCAAGGAAAGGAAGATCTTCTTGCAACAATTCATTACTCTTCTTATGAATTTGATAAAAATAAAATTGATATAGACTATTTTAAATGGTTCTTGAAAAGCGATGTTTTCAAGAAGATTCTTTTAGAAAAAACAAGAGGGGGAATTAAAACGGAATTAAAACCAAAAAATTTTTTACCTTTAGAGATAGATTTGCCTAATATTGAGAAACAAAAAGAAGTTCTGCAAAAGATAAATTCTGTACAAAATGAAATTAAAGAATTGCAAGATAGCGTATCTGATGACAAAGTATTATTATTCAAATTTAAACAATCAATTCTATCCGAAGCAGTTCAAGGAAAACTTGTTCCCCAAAATCCGAATGATGAATCTGCAAGAGAATTATTTAAAAAAATCAAGGCTGAAAAGGAAAAATTAATCAAAGAAGGAAAAATTAAGAAACAAAAAGAACCCCCTACAATTAGTGAAGATGAAATTCTAAAGAATAATGGAAATGCAAAAATTCAAAGAGAAATAGTTAAAATAAAACCTAAGGCCAATAAAAAATTAATAAATGTTGATGAAGACCAAGGACCCTTTAAACTAAAAGGGTTAAGTGAAGAAGAAATAGAGTATCTTCTTAGAAAAAGATACAAAGAATATTCTGGGCACAGTATTTTATCAAATAAAAAGGAAAAATATCTAATAAAATCAAGATTTAATGAAAGTCCTCAACATTGTTTCCTAACTTACGATATTGCTAATTACATAAAGAAGTTTACTAAAAAGGTTTGGTTATATGAAACTAAGAAGCCAGACATAGTTTTTGAAGTTAATAATAAAAGATATGCCATTGAAGTTGAAACTGGGAAAGCCTTAAAGCACAATAAAAAGCAATTATTAGAAAAAATTAAAGTTTTGAATGAAGAATATGAGAATAGATGGTTTTTTGTTGTTGCAGATAAACATCTTGCTGTTAAATATAATAAACTTGGTAAAACCCATTACAAGAAATATGTGATAACAAGAATTCTAAAGATTATTAATAAACAATGAGAGCACCCCACTAAGTGCTTTGTTTTTCTAAGTATTTTTAACTGATTTTATCATTTTATCGACGTGAGAACAATCTTTTTTTGTAAAAAAGTGCCCAAATGTATAAAGGACTATCTATTATTAGGGGACATAATCACTTCAAGCTAAACAATCTTCCAGGAATTGGCTTCTTATCTCCCTTTCTTTCCTTAATAAGACCTACAGATTTTAGAAATTCAAGACAAGTTATTACAATTTCATATTTTGCTTTCATAATTTTACACATCCGATTGATAGAATATTCTTTCTTATCTTTTTTCATAAAGAAGTAGATTTCTTTTGCCAAGTCTATGGCTTCTCGCCTTTGCCCCATATCCCTTATAAAATAGTAACATTTAAATGGGGATAATCCTCTATAAGGGAGTATAAATCTCAGTGATTTATTCTAGAGGTGATGGGGCCTCAGAAACCTTATTCTGAAAATAAATAAAATGAAACATCGAAAGAGTGGAGTAATAAGCAAAATAGTTCCTACTTTATTGCTTTCATCGGCTTTGGCATTTGGACAGGTAAAAGATAAGCCAGTGGTTCAAAAACCAAGTTTGGAAGAAAAAATAATCTTTGACATTGGCTCGGTTGCTCAGAATGTGATTGGAGGATATAATGATTATTATCAAATAAAAGATAGAAGGTTATTTGCAAAAGGAGACCCAAATTACAAGAAATACAGTGAACTTTGGCACTACTCCACTGCATTGAATATAGGAGCGGCAATTAGTTTAGGAGCCTTTTCTGGATACAAAAATGAAGACAACTGGGAAGAATATCTTAAAGATGGGCTTACTTACTCTGCAATTAGATGGGTAGTCAAAGATGGGGTTTATAATAGCTTAAATGGAGATCCTTTT
>JAHJRS010000097.1 GCA_018830845.1 Nanobdellota archaeon | reverse complement strand
AAGAATGTGGATTTAAATCTGTTACAACTGATTTTGGTTTAAATTATGTAAAGGACCAATATATTAAGGAACAAGTTGAGACAACTAATATTAAAACAGAAAATGAGTGTATTTCTGGAACCAAGAGTGCTTATAGTTTAATTAATTCTAATGTGCAGAGTGGAATTGAGAATGCTTTGAATCCAAAAATTTCAAATTATAATATCATAAGAATTTGTGCTACTTCAAGTCCTGGACAAGGAAGTGATGAATTTTGGAATGTTCCTGAAAAGGCAAGATGGAGACAAGTGGGTTATTGTGATTCAGAAAATATGGGTTGTTGGTTAGATACGGATAGTTTAGAAGATGCGTTTAATTGGGATGCTACTTTAGATGAATCTCTTGTTGATGTTAATAATTATTATCTTTCTGTTTTTGAAAACAAAACTCTTACTGCTGAGCAATTCAAGGCTCTTATTGATGATATTAATTCTTATACAAAGACAAAAGAAGGATTTGAAGAAGCAATTAAAAAAATTGATAAGGCACTTTCTTCAGAAGTTATTTTTTATGATTTTCAAAAAGCTCATTTGTATTTTTTAAAAGGAAATTTTTATTCCTTACTTGCAAAAAATTTGTATAATAGTCAAAATCGTCCTGTTCGAGATTTAGGAGAATCCTCTTCTCCTTTAACAAATGATTTAGAAGCTGAAGATTTTGGTTTTGGAGCAACAGAAGTTTCTGCTATTAAATTTGAATTAGGAAATGATTTAAGATATTCTTATTGGGGAAGGGCTTGGCATTTTTATGTGGATGGTTGGGACAAATGGTATGAATCTTCTGAGGAAGGAGCAAATCTTTATGAAAAAGAAGTTGCAGAGTATATTTATAAAAAGGCAGGAATAGGATTAAATACAATTCCTTTTTTAGAATTTACCTCTGAACAAAAAAATCTTTTAATAGGTTTAGAAAACCAAAATTTATTTAAGGGAGTTGAATTGCTTTTAGGACAAGTTGTATTTGGAAATTTTGAAGAAATTAATGTAGGAAATATAAAATTTGATAGAGATGTTGTTTTTTCAAATGTTCCCTTTTATGGAGAAAATGCTTTATTTAAGTTTGAAAGTGGAAAATGGAAATGGACTATTGATTCAAAAAATTGGTATGATGTTTCACAAACAAATAATTTGTTGTTTGAACAAGAAGTTTCAAAATCTATGGCTAGAGAATTTGGTTCTGTTGCAAAATCAAATTTGCCTTATACATTAAATTCTAATCAAAAAGTTTTGCTTGGAAAATTAGTTAATGCTGGATTTGGAGAAGGAGCAGCAGAAATATTTAATTTAGCAAGTACTGCTATTGAAGGAGCAGGGATATCAAATATCAATGATGCTTTTAAGGACAAGGTAGGAGATATAGAGGATTTTTTAGAGGATTTGGAAGGAGAAGTTAAATGTTCTGATTGTGGAAAAGGATTTTCTGATGTGTGCACTAAAGAACAATGTGAAGCGATTAATATGAAATATCCTGATTTGAATTGTGTTTATGAAGAAAAGTGGTGGAAAATTGGTGGAACTTGTGTTGATAAAGATTTAGAATATGTTGATAGGGGAGAAATTGATTATAATATGAAATCTCGTTCAATGAGTGATGTTTTGTCTGCTATTTCACAATCAACTATTGTTAGTGATTCTTGTGCAAATTATGCTCGAGTAATTGTTGAAGCAGCTCAAAAATATAGTACTAAAAATTATGTGATAGACCCACTTTTATTAGTAGCTATAATGCAACAAGAAAGTCATTGTGGAAATTTGTCAGATACTTATACTGCTAGTTGTCCTGGAGTAATGCAAATTTGTTTTTATGAGATTTGTAATAGTTTGAATATCCCGAATAAAGATTATTTTAGAAGTCCAAATACTGTGAATAAAAATATTGGTTGCGGTACAGAGATTTTAGCAAAGTACTATGAACAATATTCTAAAAATGGAGCTGAATTTAAGGGGTGTAACAAAAATGTAATTTATTATGGTTGGGAAGCTGCTATTAGGGCTTATAATGGACTCGGTTGTAATCCTAAGTATCCAAAACAAGATGATTATGTTGAGAATGTTGTGAATATTTATCAAAATTTGAGAAGTTTTGTTGATGGTGGAAATTAATTCTTAATGTGCGGAACTAAGATAAATCTTGTAATTGCACATTTCTTCGAAGTATGCGGAAGAAAGGATTCGAACCTTCGCAGGCACTAAGCCACTGGAGCCTAAATCCAGCCCGTTTGACCACTCCGGCACATCCGCATGAATAATAGTAGAATAAATTATTGCTATAAAAGGTTTTGGTTTAGAATTATTTCTTCTTAGAATCTTTTTCTTTTTGTTTAACTTTGTCTTCGAGATTAAGTTTTGAGATTAATTCTTTGTAACGATTTCTAATTGTAACTTCAGTGATTCCTGCAATATCTGCAACTTCTCTTTGGGTTTTCTTTTCATCATTCATTAATGCTGCTACATAAAGTGCTGCTGCTGCAATTCCTGCTGGACCTCTCCCTGAAGTTAATTCAACTGCTTCTGCATCTTTTAGAACTTTTAGTGCTTCGTTT
>JAHJRS010000045.1 GCA_018830845.1 Nanobdellota archaeon | reverse complement strand
GATTGGACTTGTAAACCTTCTTTTTGAAAATAGTGTAAAGCCAATGTTAATTTCAAAGAGAACAAACGTGCATCCTGTGGTGATTCTTCTCGGAATGGTGGGGGGGGTTTTCTTCTTCGGATTTATAGGGTTCATTCTTGGGCCTCTTGTACTTGCATATTTAATAATTGTTCTTGAAATATACCGTGGAAAGAAACCCTCTGGCCTCCTTATACAGAAGCCTTAAGTATTTTTTTGTCTTAAGGAAATTTTTTAAACTTGAAGTTCCTGCTTTTATGATGAGAAGGCTCGACCATAAACGACAGCTTGTGGAGTACTTTATGAAAAATCTCGCCAAGAATTATACCGAGGATTCTCTGAAGTTTGCACTTCAAAATCAGGGTTATTCAAGATCGGCAATTGACCAGGCACTTGAAGAAGCCCACAAGGAAATTGCAAAAAAAGCCCCTGTTTTAAAAGAAAAACCTGTCATAAAATATGAGATTTACAATGAAAATGATGAACCTATAAGAATTGATCCTTTTAATTTTTGGGAAAAAGTGAGATTTTTTTTCAAGGGAAAAAAATTTTAAAATAGAAATCTTTAAAACTTAATCTTTCGATTTAGTTTCATCCTCTTTTAAAGAGTTAAGCCTCTGTTGCATAAGCAGGACAAAATCCTTCGCAAATGCTCCCGAGGAAAACAAAAAAGAACAAGCCTCTGTCGCATAATGGTAGTGCACCGGACTTGAGATCCGGGCCCTTTGGGCTTCCAGGTTCGATTCCTGGCGGGGGCGTATCAGGGGTTGCGTGCAACCCCTTTAATGGTTCTTCATGAATAGAACCGTAAAGGTTCGACGAACAATTACGTGGTAGAGTTTCAGGAAAATTCGGATTAGAAAACAAAAAACTCGTGCGTGATTGTGAGCACTGGCGGGGGCGTTTATTTTTCAAAAAGATATTAAACCTCTTATTTTTAATATATAATTATGGGATCAATATCAAAAAAGAGGGTGGGGATTTTTATTTTATCCGTGATTTTTTTGGCATTGATTTGGATGGGTTATTCCTACATTACAAAAGGATTTATTTATGATTATTTCACAGGGCAAACTCTTAGCATGGTAGAAAGAATTGATTCCTTCAGGGAAATTGCGTTTGTAATTTTTATTATTCTTGTTATTATTGAATGCGTTTTTGCCCCTTTCCCCCCATTGTTTCTTTACATTGCAGGAGGGGCAGTTTTTGGGTGGGTTGCTGCAGGGATATTGGGTTTAATTGGAAACTTTATCGGGGCTGGAATTGCGTTTCAGCTATCAAGAAATTATGCAAGAGGATGGACTGTTGAAAAAATTCCTCCAAAAACAATCAAAAAACTGGATAATTTTTCTTTAAAGTATGGGACTCTCTCAATATTTCTTTTAAGATTGAATCCTCTTACCTCCTCGGATTTATTTAGTTATGCTGCAGGATTGACTAAAATGGATTTTAGAAAATTTCTTACTGCAACAACACTTGCGCTCGCTCCCTCAATTTTTCTTCAGGCTTACTTGGGGGATAAATTTTTAGAAGTTCTCTTTTTAAAAGAGACTTTGATAATAATTGGGATTTTATATTTTTTAGGATTCTTTTATTTTTATTTAAGAAGAAAGAAGTTTAAAAAGTGATTCTGATATCTCCAATTACAAATTTTTTTGGGTGGCACGGATTGTGAAAACTGGTGGGCGCATTTATTTTAAAATGTTTATTAAATAGAATAAATATTTATTAATGTGAGAAATCTATTTTGGATATGAAATTTAAATTCTGGAAAGAAGTTTTTTTAGTCGTCATAGTTTTACTTTTTTTTATATCTTTTAAATATATAAGTCTCTTTACAAGCGCGGTGATTTTATTTTTACTTTTTGTTTATTCAATTTATTATAATCAAAAAACAGAAAAAATAAATCCGGGAAACTGGGTTTTTACGGTATTGATGTTTATGTTTTCGGTGCTCGTTTTTGTGCTCCATTTTTTTTCAAAACAAGAAGTATCCATAAGCATTCTTGCATTAAGTATTATTTCTTTTGTAGGAATATTATTAATATTGGGGTTATATCTTTGGACGGACGCTCTTTTTAAATCAACAAAATTTTGGTCAATTATCATCTCCTATGCAATCTTAGTTATAATTATTGTTAGTTTTTTTGTAGGGGCATATGCAATTTCTGATGATATTTATTATAGGGATTTGAGCAATAATTATTCTAAAGTTAGTGAGCATGAATCTTCAACATTTAATTACTATTATTTTAGTATACAAACTTTTTATTCAATGAGTTATGGGGACTTTGTTCCGACAAAAATTTCAAGAATTTTTTCTATTACTGAGACTTTTTTTGGAGCTTTTTTGCATGTGATTATTCTAGGATGGATATTTTATTCTCTTAAGAAAAGGGAATTTTAAGTGAATTCCTTTTCAGCCATTTCAAGGACTCTTATATCAGGGCTTAGGAGGCAAATATGGTCATCCTTGAATCTAAGCCCCCTGTAAACTTTTTGCATAAATTCACGCCGCGCTTTGTCTTTGTAAAAACTCCAATAACTTTGAGGTCTTGTTTTCATTAAAACTTTCCAGAACATATTCTGGACGTTTGGATTAGGGTATTTTGTAAAAACTATCGAACGACACTCCTTTCCGGGAAAATCAATTCCTCTTGAATCTCTTGTTGAAAAAAGAACCTCTCTTTTGCCTTCCTTAAACTCTTTTGTCAATCTCCCCCTTTTATCCTGGATTTGCATTTCTCTTACTGACTCTCTTGATTGAAGAAATTTCAAATCGAATTCCTCAATTTCGAATTCACTTGGCAGGTCAAGAAAAGCGTTTACATGAACCAACACAGGTCGGGGCGATTCAAAGAGGCATTTGTCAAGTGCTTTTAAGTAATCTTCTCTTGTAAGTTTTTCCGTAGAAAAGTTTGAATATTTACAGTCCATTTCAAGGCCGGTTTTTTTTATTTCCACTTTACCTTGATTTTCGACTTCAGCGTCAACTTTTTCATATCCCGAAAGTCCGAAAATAGCCTTCAAAACTTCATCGGAGTGAAGAGTTCCAGACATTAAAATAAGAACTTTGTTTTTTTCAATAAGTTCTTTAAGTTTTTTTGCAAGGTTTGTGGTTACAATTTCTGCAAAAAGGCCCTTCTCTCTTCTTGAGAAACTAACATAACTCTCATCTAGAAATTCAATAAACATTTTTGAAGTTTCCAAAACTTCAAACAAATAACTTTCATCATCAATTGTTTTTAGCCATTCTTCTTTTATGAAAATTTTGATTATGTCATAAATCCCTGTGGATTTTAGAGGGATTATTTCTTCACTTTGAATTGCATTTTGAATTCTTTCATCTTTTTGAAGATGTTTCAATATTTCAAAAATTTCTTCTATTAAATTTTCGTCGCCTTCGCCGGAGCCAAGGGTTTGCATGAGAGAATTTTGAAGCCTTTCAATATTGATTGTTCTTGCATTTGAAAAGCTATCCAAAAATTCATCACACTCATCAATTATTTCAACTTCTGTTTTTGGTTTTCTTAGAAGTGCCGTTTCAAGTTTATATTTTAGCGAATTAAAAACTATAGCATCTGAATCTATGTAAGAATCAAACTGCTCATAAAAAGGGCAGCCTGGTTTTCTTTTATACTGGACAAAGATTGTTCCGTCAAGTCCCTCGTACTTTCTTTTTTTTGTTTCTCCCAATGTTTTTATTTCGTATTTTTCAGGCAAAACAGGGCTCCAATACGGGCAGGCAGGTGCAACACTCATCCTTTTGGCATCTTTAATTGAAGCAAAATTTTTTATGTTAACTTTTTTGTTTTGCTCAATATATTTTTTTATTTTAAGCCAGTTTCTTTCTCTCAGCTCAATGTTGCACGGAAGTTCGGGGTTGCTCGCAGACAGGTTTTCATCGTCCTGCTCTTTTTTGTCTTTGAAAATTCCGGAAAAGATATCATTGAGCCTTGCATTTATCTCCCGTTTTATTTTAGGAATGGCATTTTTATCATCTTTTAAAAAAGTGCAGGTGTGGTTATTTCTCCCGGTGATTACGCTTATTTTCAATTTTTCCCCGTTGTGCTTCAAAAGGTATTTTTCATCTTCATAATCTCTTTTGTATTGTGCCTGAAGATTTTTTCCAGGAACAACAATCGAACTTTTTCCAAGTCTGTTTGCAATGTTTAATGCAATTGCAGATTTTCCTGTTCCACAAACTCCATGAACAAAAATTATTTTCTTGCCTTTCTCAACGAGTTCCAAAATTTCTTTTACAACATCCTCCTGAGTTTTTCCGTTTGAAAAAAGTAAAGGTTCAAGAAATTTTTCATTTTGATAAAGGTTCCATGTCATGTGATAAAAAAATAGTTGTGAGTTATAAAGATTTGTGGAATAAAATTAAATTAAGCCTGCAGAGGGTGAAATGCAAAATTTCCCCCAACCGCATCTTCTTCCAGAAGCCTGCAGAGGGAGTTGAACCCCCGACCTTTTGATTACGAATCAAACGCTCTGCCAACTGAGCTATGCAGGCACAGCCAAGGGAGATAAATCATGATTATAAAATTAATTATTTAACGGGTTTTATCTGCAGATTTAAGGTTAAATCCCTGCCCCTCAAGATATTTGGTTATTCTGTAGTGTGTTCTGTAATATTTGTTCCCTTCACATAAGGTTACTGCATTTTCTTCATCACAAAAATTAACTGAAATGTAATCCCTTTCCTCATCGTCCCTCCGTCCTTTATGCCTGTAAAATAACTGGGCAAATTTTTTACCCTTATCTTGAACAGAATTTTTTACCCTCAAATGATAATGTACCCCTTTTTGATATCCCTCTCCCAATCTTAAAACATTAATAGCTTCTTCGAGAGTAATATCAACTAATTTCTTTGACATAAAATTTAAACAACATTTCGCTTTAAATTAATTATTGTGCCTTAAGTAAAGTCCAGACTAAAGAAGTCGAGGATTGCCCGAGTGGATAAAATCTAAAAAATTATCCAAACAATGCAGACAATCCTTCAGCTGCAGCTTCGTGCTTTTCTTCTTTCTTTGGTGCTTCTTCTTTCTTAGCTTCAGCTGCAGTAGTTGCTGCCGGAGCCGCTGAAACAAGACTTGCATTAGCAAGTTCAGCGTCAATGTTTACACCCTTCAGGCTTGCAACAAGGCTTTTGACTTTTGAGTCATCAACACTTGCACCTGTTGCTGCAACGACTGCTTTTACAGTTTCTTCACTAACTTCTTTTTCAAGTTTGTGCAACAAAAGTGCCGCATATACGTATTCCATTTTTTTTCCGTTTGTTTAATTACGAACTAGCCAAATAAAGACGCGAGTCCTTCAGCCGAGTTCGCTGTTTTTTCCTCCTTTTTTTCTTGAGGAATTTCATCTTTCTTTTCTTCTGCCGGAGCAGGAATTTCGTCAGGTTCACCGGTTAAAACTTTTATTATCCTTCTTTCATGAGAGGATGCTTTTTGAATTAGAACTGGAATTGTTGTTGAATTGAAAAGACCAATTTTAACAGCAAAGGCAAGCGCGCTCCAGAACAATTCTTTAATTTCTCTGGTCGCTTCTTCTCTGTCAATTTTAATTTCGGTGTAAATTTTATTTTCTTTTGAGTCATATGATGAAATTGGCAAAAATCCAATTGTAAAAGGCATTATACCCAGTTTAGAGAGCATTGCTGAAGCCCCCTCAGAAATTTTTTCTCCCTCCCTTGTCAGAATTTTAGGTTCCTTAATTTCAATTTTTCCTCCCTGAATCTGAATTTT
>JAHJRS010000044.1 GCA_018830845.1 Nanobdellota archaeon | reverse complement strand
TATTCTCCCTGCGGCAACTTCACTCAAAATGATTGTTCCTTGTAAGGATGTTCCATCTATACTAACAAATACAACTGTCCCGACTATTTTTTCAACTGTGCAAAGTAAAATGTCTCCTGGCTCTATATCCATAAAATCTAAACTTAGAGTTTGCTTATAAAATTTTCGTAGTCAGAAAAAACCTATTTCTCGCCTATTTTTATCACTTCAACTTCCAATTGATTTTTTATTCTCTCTATGAATTCTTCTTCATCCCTTACATTAATTATGCATCCTGCTGCAGACTGGTGCCCACCAACTTCTCCTTCAAAGGAGTCCATTACGCTTGACAAAACCTCTCTCAAATTTCTTCCTTTTCTTCCGGCATTTCTGCTTGAAACTTTGATTTTGTCTTTTCCGTCATAGCTCATTCCTATAATTACAGTTCCTTCTTCATATTCTCTTGAGCTTGCAAGAATGCTTGAAATTGTCCCAATCATGGTGTCTTTTATTCTGTTTTTTGCATTTAAAATTACATAACCCTTTCCTCTTATTTTTTCTTCATCTTTTGCAAATTTTATCCCGGAGATTAACTGTTGCCTGTATTTTGCATGAATGGATTCGGCTTTCTTTTTTGAGTTTGTGTTTTCAAGGCAGAATCCAAGTGCGACCTCGGGATGGCCCTCTCTCGAGCATGCATTAATTTTTGCAGAAATTTCCCGTGCATCTTCAAGCTTTCCGAAAAATTTGACGAGGAAGAGTTCCCCAATGAGTTCATTGTTCTTTTGTGACGGGTCCCTTAAGATTATTGAGGTTACAAGATTTTTCATTTCTTCTTCAGTTAAGTCTATCAAGTTTTTGTATTTTCCATTTTCAGGAGTTATTCCGGCTTCCCTGAGAAGTTCAGCAACCCCAAAAGACTCTCCAGTTACGCCCGGAATAAATGGGTTTGAAGAGTATTCAAGGACTTTGTTCAGGGGACGTGTCGAAGGGTAGATCATTAATCCTTTTATTCTTTGGATTTCTCCGTCTTCAAGAATTGAATTATTTAACTTTTCTATTTCTCTTTCGAGCATGTCTCCAATCATCCCAAGGATTGCGAGTTTTGCAAATTCCTTATTTCCTTCATCAAGCTTTTTTGAAAAAAGGTAGGAAAGCCCTGAAGAAGATATTTTTTGTTTTTTATCAAGTTCAGAGTTGATTATTGTCACATTTTTTGGTATTTTGTCCCTCTCAATTTCGTGATGATCAATTATAAAAATTTTTTTTATTTTTGAATTTTTAAGGTGTTCAAAACTTCCCGACGCAAGGTCAAGGAAAAGCACAGGCCTTTCTGAGTCAAGCGATTTTATTATTTTTGCATTTAAACTTTTTACAATTTTTAATGAAAACTTTTGGTCAATTTTTTTGAGGGTTTGGGTAATTATTGCTGCAGAGGTTATGCCATCCGTATCAAAATGACTTATTACTTGAATGTTTTTTCCGGTTGTTTCTTTTAAGAACTCATCAATAAATTCATCAATCATCACCTCTAACTTTTCTTTTTCCATTTTGTTAATACTAGAAACCAGAAAGGCTTATTCAATTTTAAGGAATTTTTTGACTTTTCTTAGCTTTGCAAAAATTCTGTCTTTTTCCCTCTTTGCCCGCTTGTCCTGGGGGTTCTTTTCTTTGTGCTTTTTTATCCTTTCAAGCTTCGTTTCCACATTTTTAAGGTCAGGGCTTACATAATCCTCTCCAAGAATTTTTGAAATTTTCCCTGAATATTCTTTTGGGTGGATTCCCAAGTCCCTTAATTTTTGGCCAATCTTTTCAGAGGTCAATCCTTCCTTTGCAAGCTCTTTAACCTTTTTTTCAAAATCTTTTTGATTTATTTTTTTTTCCTTAGATTCTTCTTCTTTTTTAGCCATATTATTTAGTTGTGATTTTCTTTTTTAAAGCTTGTGCTCCTATTTTTTTGTGTGGTCTTTGGAACGAGTAAGTTATTTAAACTTACCTTTTGTTTTTAATATTATGGGAAAGGTGATAGGAATTTTAAGTCTAAAAGGGGGTGTTGGAAAAACGACAAGCGTTGTTTCTCTGGGTGCTGCTCTTGCTTCATTTGGAAAGAAGGTTTTGTTGGTTGATGCAAACTTTTCTGCACCAAATTTAGGGATTCATTTAAATCTCATAGAACCGCAAAAAACAATTCATCATGTTTTGAGCGGTGACGCTGAAATTGAAGAAGCTGTTTATGATTTTGAAAACTTGCATGTCATTCCCGCGTCTGTTTATCCAAAAAAACAGTTTGATCCCCTTAAACTCAAGGAGAAACTTAAAAAGATTAAAAACAAATATGACTTTATTCTAATTGATTCTTCTCCGTCTTTAAACAATGAAACTCTTGCAACAATTATTTCTGCAGATGAACTTTTTGTTGTTTCAACTCCGGATTATTCAACTTTAACCATGACTTTAAAGGCGATTGCAGTTGCCAAAAAAAGGGGGACTC
>JAHJRS010000043.1 GCA_018830845.1 Nanobdellota archaeon | reverse complement strand
AATTTTGTTTTTTTTGAAATCTCTTTTATGCTTGTTGCGGGAACCCCCACAATAAAATTCTTATCCACTTTTTCAATTTTTTTTGCAAGCTTTAAAACAGATTTTCCTTTTTTGTACGTCTTGAAGTTTATTATAAAAATTGGTTTCATTAAAATTTGACTAAAGAGTCGCATGGTTTATTTTTAATTATAGAATCAATATTTTCAATCGTCGTGTCAAGAATCCTTTTAAGAGCTTCTTCACTGTAAAAAGCCATATGAGGAGTTATAATCACATTGTTGAAAGTCAACAGAATGTGGTTTTCAAGAAGACTTTCAATTTTTTCCTTTGGAAAATTAGTGGACAAAAGTTCTGCCTCCTCCTTTATTAAACCCTCCTCCTCCAAAACATCAAGGCCAGCCCCTCCCAATTTTTTTGAACCAAGCGCCTTTACGAGTTCTTTAGTGTCTATTAAACCCCCCCTTGCAGTATTAATCAAAAGAGCATCCTTTTTCATTAGATTAATATTTTTTGCATTTATCAAATGATGGGTTTTTTTGTTATAAGGACAATGAAGAGTCACAATATCTGAATTTTTTAAAAGATTATTCATTCCGGAATATTTTAAATGAAATTTTTTTTCAAATTCCATGTTAGAATGAATATCATAAGCTAAAATTTTCATCTCAAATCCGTTGGCTATTCTTGCAACATGCTTTCCAATACTCCCCATCCCAATAATTCCAATAGTCTTTCCTTTAAGGTCAAAACCCTTAAGTTCATCAAGTGAAAAATT
The DNA here is from genome assembly GCA_018830845.1 of Nanobdellota archaeon. Classification (GTDB taxonomy): domain Archaea; phylum Nanobdellota; class Nanobdellia; order Pacearchaeales; family GW2011-AR1; genus GW2011-AR1. Next base: position 2,076 of record JAHJRS010000043.1, on the reverse strand, counting down.
TCCGCGTGTCGTTTTTTCATATGCTCTGTTTATTTTTCTTGAAAGCGAAAGGATGAGCGCAAAAGTATGTTCAGCGACGGTATTTTGTCCATAATCAGGGACATTATAAACTTTAATTTTTCTTTTTTTGCATTCGCGCAAATTTATATGGTCATACCCTGTCGAGCGCGTGACAATCGCTTTTATTTTTTTGAGCTTTGACAAAATCTTTGAATTTATCTCAACCCCAATAAAAATGCTAATTACCTCTACATCTTTTATAAGATTAAATGGAATTTCATCAATTGGCTCCTGAAAAAAAAGAAGCTTTCCCTTAATCCTTTTTTTTATATACTCTTTTTCCCAGTCTTTCACTTCAAAAAATGCAATTTTCATTTCTTAAAAAATCTCTTTGTAAATTTAAAGTCATAATCGTGACCGGCATCTTTCGAATAAATTGACAAAAATTCAAGTTTGTCCTTTCCGGAGTTTATTGCCCGATGACCTGCTTTTTCAGGAACTTCATACATTTTGTTTTTTTTCATATTTATTACCTGTGCCTTTTTACCCTGAATAAGAAGCTTTCCGTTTCCGGCTGTTAGAATATAAATTTCATTTCTTAATTTTTTGTGCCTGTGACCCTTAGTCATATAAAATTCCCCATTCACATTTCCAGGTTCAATTACCGTAAGCGCAACTTCAAAAGTTGAATAATCTTTTATGTAAACGGTATAAAGGAGAGGATCTCCCTTAACTTTGGGATTTTTGAATCTGTCTTGCATATCGCTGAGCTTCCTTGAAAATTTCTTGTCACAGTTCTTTTTCAAATCTTCAAAATCAAATTCTATTTTCATTTTCCAAAAATTATTTTCTTTATTTTTTTAGAGAGTCCAACGGGATTCTTTGCTTTCCATACATTTCTCCCGACAGCAATTCCTGAACCGCCGGCATCAATTATATCCTTGACCTGACCTAAAAAATTCTTTTCATCAGTCTTTGTTCCGCCGGCAATTACAACTTTTGTTTTCCCCGCAGACTTAACTGTCCACTTCAAGTCTTTTTTGCTTCCGTTGTAGCCAAGTTTTACAATATCCGCCCCAATTTCAAGACCAGTTCTTCCTGAATAAGCCATGAGTTCTGATTTTTTTCTTTTTTCCGCACCTTTACCTCGGGGATAAACCCACACAACAACCGGAATCCCGATTTTATGCGCTTCCTCTTCAATTTTTGCAAACTCTTTCATCATAAAAGGTTCATATTCGCTTCCAAGATAAATTGTGTATCCCACAGCAAGGGCGCCCAAATTAATTGCCTCCCTTACACTGCAAATTTGCGTTGAAACCGGTTCTCCCCCTCTTATATTTGTTTTTCCATTAAGTTTTATTATAAGAGGAACTTTTGATTTTTTTATTTCTTCAGAATATTTCTCCGCTATTCCTTTTTGAAAAATCACCGCATTAAACTTTCCTTCTTTTGCAATTTTAACTATCTCTCTTGGATCAACGTTTTTGTCATTAAATTCCACAGGACCATGCTCAAGACCCTGATCATAAGCCAAAAACATTGCCTTGCCTTTAGTCATTATTTTGTTTAAGTTTGTTTTTCTCATTTCAACTTTCTCCTTATCAGATTATTTTTTGCACCAAATTTTTTTATTACAGCTTCACTTTCAAGGAGACCAAGTTTTAAGCTTTCTTCCACCGACTTTCCAACAATTTGCCCTGCAACAAAACCAGAAGCAAATGCGTCGCCCGCTCCCGTTTTTTCAACAACTTTGACTTTATTTGGGTGCACTGAAATTTTCCTTTTTCCATCGTAAAAGTATGCGGGTTTTTCTCCGTCAGTCACGACAACCATCTTTGGTCCGAGTTTTTTTAAACCGACCAGCAAATTTTTTTCTTTGGTCAAAAGTCTTCCTTCTTCCTTGTTTAAAATTAATATTTCAGTTATCTCAAGTATTTCCTTTAAGTTTTTTTTCTCAATAAGGTAATAACTTGGATTAAATGCAATTTTTGTTCCTCTTGCATGAAGTTTTTTTGCAAGCTCCTTTTGGGTTTCAAAACTTTTTCCCAAAAAAGATGAAAGATAAATCCACTT
>JAHJRS010000042.1 GCA_018830845.1 Nanobdellota archaeon | reverse complement strand
AATATCCATTTTTTTTACAGTGAAATGTTCACCATCCAAAGTCAAATTTGTGCCGACTCTTACCTCGGTTGCATTAATAATTTTTAACACCATGGGCTAAGAAAAAAAACCCCCTTTATAAATTTTTAGAATTTTTCGCCAAACTAATTAATTTTATAAACTAACCCTGCAATTGAGAATTAAATGATGGTATTGAAAAAAAAGGATTTCATCGAAATTGAATTCACAGGAAAACTCAAGGACGGAAAAATTTTTGACTCAAACGTTAAGGAAAACCTGAAGAAACTTCATGAAGGACACAATCATCCGGTTGAAACAAAGCCTTTTATTTTTCCTCTTGGCGAAGGCATGTTTGTAAAGGGAGTTGACAAATTCCTAATTGGAAAAGAAATTGGAGAATATGAGATTTCCTTAAATTCCGAGGAAGCATTTGGAAAAAGGGACCCAAAGGCGATAAGGATGATCCCACTTAAAAACTTTAAAGACCACAATATAAATCCCATTCCAGGAAGTGTTTTTGACTTTGATGGGAAGCTTGCAAAAATTCTCACGGTCTCAAGCGGGAGAGTTATTGCAGATTTTAACAGCCCTCTTGCAGGAAAAAATGTTGAATACCAAATAAAAATTCTGCGAAAAGTTGATGATATGAATGAAAAAGTGAAGGCACTCAGTGACTTTTTTTTAAGGCAGGATTTTAAATTTAACATTGAAGGGAAAAAATTAACTATGAATGTTCCAAAAGGTTTTGGGCAATTTGCAGACCTATTTAAAGAAAAATATAAAGAAATTCTTGGCCTCGAACTTGAATTGAATGAATTTGAACCTCCAGCCCCGGAAAAGAAGAAAGAGAATTTAAAAGACAAAAGAAATCAAACTAGCCAAAATAAATAATTAACTACACATAATAAACACAATAATTTTTATAAACTGGTTATTCATTTTTTTAATATGACAGAAAATTATTCTCCAAGAGGTGTTGATTTGGGAATTTCCAATTCAAAGGAAATTGACAGGGAACTTGAAGAAATTATAAAGAACCAATCAACAAGAATCAAGGTTGTAGGAATAGGGGGAGGGGGAGGAAATTCCCTGAACCGTATGAAAGAAATTGGAATTAAAGGGGGGGAATTAATTGCAATGAATACTGATGCCCAGGATCTTCTTTATACTGATGCTGACCAAAAGATTCTTTTAGGAAGAGAGTTAACTCAGGGTCTTGGTGCCGGAAGCAATCCAAAAATTGGTGAAGAAGCTGCAAAAGAATCTGAATCTGAAATAAAGAAAAAACTTTCAGGAAGTGATATGGTTTTTATTACATGCGGTATGGGGGGTGGAACAGGTACCGGGGCGGCGCCGGTTGTTGCTTCAATTGCCAAAAAACTGGGCTCTTTAACAATAGGTGTTGTAACAATGCCCTTTACGATTGAGGGTGCGAAAAGGATTGAGAACGCAGTGTACGGGCTTGAAAAACTGGAAGCATTAACAGACACTTTAATTGTTATTCCAAACGATAAACTTTTGGAACTTGCGCCTGAACTTCCTCTTCACACAGCATTTAAGATTGCCGACGAAATTTTAACAAACGCCGTTAAAGGCGTTACTGAACTTGTTACCACCTCGGGACTCGTAAACCTTGACTTTGCAGATATTAAAGCAGTTATGTTTGAAGGAGGAGTTTCGTTAATCGGAATGGGAGAAAGCGACACTGAAAAGAGGGCACTTGACGCAGTGGGCAAAGCAATTCAAAACCCTCTTCTTGATGTAGACATTTCAGGAGCCAAGGGTGCACTAGTTAACATTATTGGGGGACCGGATATGAGTCTTGAAGAATGCAAGGAAATAATTCACGCAGTCGGGGAAAAGCTTAGTCCTGAAGCCAAAATGATTTGGGGGGCGAAGATTTCTCCGGACATGGACAAATCCATAAGAGTTCTTTTAATTGTCACGGGTGTGAAAAGCTCTCAGGTTCTTGGGCACGGCGAAGATTTTGATTCAAGACACCACCGCGAGATGGAAGAAGAATTGGGAATAGAATTTCTGGAGTAAAATGGGAAAGAGTATAGAAAATTT
>JAHJRS010000041.1 GCA_018830845.1 Nanobdellota archaeon | reverse complement strand
GATGACTTTTTTGTGGATATCGAAAAAATCAAAAATTATTCCTGGGAAAAGGTATATCTTGACAAGGAAGATTTTGAAGATGCCCTAACAGACCCAAGAATTGCAATCTTAGAATATAAAAATGAACCAGAGACAAAATTAAAAGCCCAACCCAAAACTCTCGAAGAAAAACTTAAAGAAGCTGAGATTAACGAAGACTATGAAAAAGCGGCAAAATTAAGGGACAAAATAAAATCTCAGCCACACACAAAAAATTCTAGTCAATAATCTTATAAATAAAGATTTATTACTTACCCTGAGGTGAACATGAAAAACAGAGAATCTTCTTTTATTCTTGAATTTAAAAACATATCCATAAATGACATCCCCTTTGTTGGTGGAAAAAATGCATCTCTCGGCGAAATGTATAGGGAACTGACAAAAAAAGGAGTTCTCATCCCAGACGGGTTTGCAGTGACGGCCTACGCTTATAGATATTTTCTTGAAAAAACAGGGTTAAAGGGAAAAATAAAAAGCATACTATCCTCCCTCAACGTAAAAAACACAAGAAATCTTTCAGAACACGCAAAAAAAGTAAGAAATGAAATTCTTAAAACAAAACTTCCTGAAGAACTTACAAAAGAGATAATTTCATATTACAAAAAACTTTCGCATTCATACAAGGAAAAATATACTGATGTCGCGGTTCGCTCATCAGCAACGGCCGAAGACCTTCCGGATGCGTCATTTGCAGGCCAGCAGGATACTTACCTCAATATAAAAGGAGAGGAAGAAGTTCTAAAGTCATGTGTTAAATCTTTTGCCTCGCTTTTCACGGACAGGGCAATATTTTACCGGGAACAAAAAGGGTTTAATCACTTTGATATTGCTCTCTCAATAGGCATTCAAAAAATGGTAAGAAGTGATCTTGCTTCCTCGGGGGTTGTGTTTTCACTTGACACGGAATCGGGATTTAAAGATGTGGTTTACATAACATCAATTTATGGTTTAGGAGAAAACATTGTTCAGGGAATGGTAAACCCTGACGAATTTTATGTCCATAAACCAACAATGAAGAAAGGGTTTAAATCAATAATCTCAAAAAAAGTGGGGGATAAAAAAATAAAAATGATTTATTCAAGGAATTACAAAAAACCAGTTAAAAATATAGATGTCCCTAAAAACATGAGAAAAAAATTCTCAATTAATGATGAAGAAATAATAAAGCTTGCAAAATGGACAGTTTTAATTGAAGAGCATTACAAAAAACCAATGGATATTGAGTGGGCAAAGGACGGAAAACTTGGGAAGCTTTTTGTAGTTCAGGCAAGGCCTGAAACCGTTCAGAGTAGAAAAGATTCAAACGTTCTCGAAGATTTTGTATTAAAGAAAAAAGGGGAAATTTTAGTCACAGGGAAAAGTGTAGGATCAAGAATTGGATCGGGAAAAGTAAGAGTGATTAAAAACGTCTCAGGAATAAATTCATTCAAGAAAGGAGAGGTGCTTGTGACTGAGATGACTGACCCTGATTGGGTTCCAATAATGAAAAAAGCGTCTGCAATTGTAACAAATAGGGGAGGAAGAACATGCCACGCCGCAATTATATCAAGGGAATTGAAAATACCTGCGATAGTCGGAACTGATAACGGAACAGAAATCTTAAAAAATGGTGAGTTTGCAACGGTAAGTTGTGCTCAGGGAGAAACAGGATATGTTTACAAAGGAAAATTGAAGTATAAAATAATAAAGCATAACCTTAAGAAAATCCCAAAAACTAAAACAAAAATAATGCTTATTTCAGGAACTCCCGAAGAGGCTTTCGAACAGAGTTTTATTCCAAATGAGGGGGTTGGTCTTGCAAGAGAGGAATTTATAATTGCCTCATACATAAAAATTCACCCAAATGCATTAATTAATTTTGAAAAACTAAAAGATAAAAAACTGAAAAAACAAATTGAAAACTTAACAAAAGGTTACAAGGACAAAAAACAGTTTTATATCGACAAACTGGCCGAAGGAATCGGAACAATTGCCGCGGCATTCTATCCCAAAGATGTTATTGTCAGGACTTCAGACTTTAAAACAAACGAATATGCAAACCTCATAGGCGGAAAGATTTACGAACCAAATGAGGAAAACCCCATGCTCGGATGGAGAGGAGCAAGCAGATATTACCACAAGGGATTCATTGAAGCCTTTAAGCTTGAGTGCAAAGCTTTGAAAAAAGTAAGAAACACTTTCGGGCTCAAAAATGTAAAGGTAATGATTCCGTTTTGCAGAACAATCAAAGAGGGAAAAAAAGTTGAAAAAATAATGAAAAAGGAAGGGTTGAAAAGAGGAAAAGACGGGCTTGAAATTTACGTAATGTGTGAGATTCCTTCAAATGTTGTTCTTGCTGATGAATTTAGCAAAATTTTTGATGGGTTTTCAATTGGTTCAAATGATTTAACTCAATTGGCTCTTGGGCTTGATAGAGATTCAGAAGTCGTTTCGGGAATAGCAAACGAAAACAACCCTGCAATAAAAAAACTTATTTCAGAAGTAATTCAAAAGGCAAAGAAAAATTCAAAAAAGATAGGAATTTGCGGACAGGGGCCTTCGGACTTTCCGGAGTTTGCACAATTTTTGGTAAAAGAAGGAATTGATTCGATTTCATTAAATCCTGATTCTGTAATAAAAACAATTCTTAAAATTGCCGAAGCGGAAAAAAACCTGAAGAGGTAATTAAACTTTATCCCCTCTAATAAAATACACTATTGCCCGTGCATTTTTCCGGAATTCTTCAAAATCAGTTGACTTATTTTCTAAACCTGATTTTATTTTTAAAGTCAAATCATTTATCCTTCTGACTCTTCTAAAATTTTTTTCATTGATAACGTCTTCGTAAAAATCCGGATTAAATCTTTCCTCATAAAGTTTTGGAAGATTTGCATCTTTTAGCAAGTAGTCCTTTTCACCAATCCTTCTTACCTTCCGGTATTTTTCCTCTCCCAGCCTTTCCACGCCATCAACTATTAAAAACAATGCATTAAACTCATTTACATAGTCGCAACTAACATAATTCTTGCTCAACTGAGGAACCTTATTTTTTTCCATATTTATCTTAATAAAAAGAGATATTTAAACCCTTCTAATTGTACTTATTTAGTAATAGTAACTAATTAAGGAACGGGAGGAATTCTTAAAAACAAAACCTGCGTCCCCCTTAAAAGCAAATGAAAACATCATTTAGAATAAAAAAGAAAACAGCAATCTTTATAATTGTAATTTTATTTTTAGGGATAACTGCAGGATTTTTCCTTTCACAAGAGAAAATGACAAGAGTAAAATTAGAAACAAATTACGGCGACATTGTTATAAACCTTTATTCAGACACGCCCGTAACTTCAGGAAATTTCAAAGATCTTGTCGAAGAAGGAACTTACAGTGGAGTAATTTTCCACAGGGTAATTGATGGATTCATGATTCAAGGCGGCGACCCCACTGGAACAGGATACGGTGACCCTTCAATTCCAAATATCCCTGATGAATTCACCCACAAAGGCGGAAACAAAAACAATCGGGGAACAATTTCAATGGCAAATGCAGGTCCAAACACCGGATCTTCACAATTTTTCATAAATTTAGTTGACAACAATTTTTT
>JAHJRS010000040.1 GCA_018830845.1 Nanobdellota archaeon | reverse complement strand
TCATCCTCGAGAATTTTTTTGCATTCTGGATGAAACTTTAAAACATAATTAAGGGTTTCTTTTGAACGGGAGAGTGAAGTTTGGATTGCAACTTCAAATTTTTTATTCTTCAACTTTTTGGAAATTGTAAATGCCTGCCTTCTTCCTTTAGGAGTCAATCTTGCATCCTTCCATCCAGTAAACTTTTTATCACGGTTGTAAGTTGACTCGCCATGCCTGAACAAATAAATTTTATATTTCACCTTATAAAAAAGAAGCCTGATAAGTTTATAAAATTTATATAAAAAATAAAGCCCCTGCATTTAAGCAGGGGAAAGGCAAAACGAATTTAAATTTAAGCCTTAAAAATTCCAATCTGTATGTTTTCCTCGTCGTTAAGTGAATCAGCTGAGATTACATATCCCTTTATGTTTTCTGAGTCTCCTGCAGATATTCTGATTTCACTCACGCTGTTTGCATCTATAAAGTTTGCAACAAGAATCCGTTTACCAAAAGGATTTGGAATTATCCAGAGTATCTTTGACCTTTCAATTCTGACAGGCTGCACATAAACAGAAGCTGATCCGGAGCCTTCAACGGAATTTTCATCATTAAAAGATATGACATCCTTAAGATGTATCCCTGAAATAACTCTTGCAGACGCTGAAGTCGAAACATCAACATCCCTTACATATCCCGGATTTCTTGAAGTCAATTCAAGATGCCAGACTCTTTCACCAAAAGTCAAATCTCCTGACAAAAGAGAGAAGCCTCCTAAATTTTCAATAGTTCCCTTAAAATGCATCCTAAGAGGGCTCATTGCCCTTCCATTAAGATCAAACTCAATTAAATCCTGACCTTCGTAAGTTCCTTCTATAGTGTAAGGCTCATTGTCAAAATTCATAGAACCTTTAAGAGTTCCGTCAACACTGGCAAAATTCAGTGAAACAAGAGTTCCTGCGGCGGAAGCTCTTGGCTCAGAAATGAGTTTCGCGTATCCCTTCCCTGAGAAAGAAATCTCTGGAACAGAACTTGTTGAGACTCGGAAGACAATTAAATCTCCATAAACAGTTGCCTCTTTAGTGTCATTTTCTGGATGAACAATAACTGCGAACCTTGTGTCTCCGGGTTTTCCTGAAACAACTTTAAGAGTAATAGTTCTCTTCTCCGCAGGTCCAAGATAAAATCCATTTTCGCTAAATTCGCCCTTCACTTCAGGAACTACTTCTGCTTTTCCTGATGAAGTTCCAATTCCTTGAAACTTAAGATCATATTTCACACCTAAAACTGGACAAAGAGATCCTGGCGGACACCCCGCCCTCAGATCAGTTATTGTAACTTTGTACACAGCCTCTCCTGAAGTAGAATATATCTTTCCAGGGTTAAGACTTACCGAAAATGTCGAACTTTCAGCTGTTGAGCCATTTCCTTGGGCAAAAACTCCAAACAGTCCTCCCATAAGGAGAATTACCAAAAATACTGATAAATATATTTTTTTAGTTTCCACTCTTTCTTTTCCTCCTTTTCTAACTCTCTTTCACGGGTGCTTAAAGCGCCTCTTTGTGAATTTGATTTTGGTGCTTTTTCCATAATTACTGCAAAGAAAAAAACTACTTATATTTTTAGGTGGAACCAAAATGGAACCTTATCTCACCCGGAGAATTTTATTTTTCCCGTCGCCTTCTCTGAAAAGAAGCTTCTTTTTCTCAAGATTCAGAACATATCTTGAAAAACTAGCCTTTGGAATTCCGAGTGTTTTTCTCACTTCTTTTTGCCTCAGTGGATTTTTCATGATCAAGTTGATAATCTTCCTCTCATTTTCATTAATAAAAGGAAAAGCTTCCTTTAGCTTCCTTTTTTTGTCAAAAAACCTGAAAACAAAATAAGAAATAAGGGCCAAAAATACCAAAATCAACGCGGGATAAACCCACAAAAAACCACTCTCTTCCCTTAGTGTATAATTGACCCTGAAAAAAAGAGCTTTATTCCTGTCTGAGATTATCACAACTTTTTTTTCAACATCAATGAAACTAAAAACCCCCTCAAGTGAAGTGATTGAATCAACGTTGTCGGGAAGATGAATATTAAGGGAAATGCCATCATAATATCCAAGGTTTAGTCCAAAACTCCAGACTTCTCCGTTTTTGGAAGTCAGTTCATCTGTGTCACCGCTTAAAATTCCTTTCTCAAAAGTGAGGCCCTTCATTGAAATGCTTTTGTCTGTCTCAATGAAAAAATTGGCATTTCCGTTAGGAGAAACATAAATATCCCCGGAAATATAACTTGCCGAAGCGAGATTCAAAACAAAAACAAACACAAGCAAAACCAAGACAAAGCGTCCCATTGTATGAAAAAGATTTCAAACCTTATAAAATTTGTCTATAAAAGAGAGACGACCTCAAAATTTAATCTTCACATTCCCCTCAAACCTTATGTCCTTATTCAGTCTCATATCCACACCAAAATTATGTTGTATATTTTAATAACCCATAGGTTTAAATAAAGGATACCAAATCCATTTAAACTCTGATTTTTTATCTTTTTCATGTTCAGCAAACTAAAAAATAAGTTAAAATCATGGATTGGGAAAGTCTCTGAAGAAAAAGGGGATTCCAAATTTCCGCAAGAGGCTGAAGATAAAATTAAAGAAGAAGCTCCAGATAAAAAATCTTTAAAAAAATCCAAAAATAAATCTAAGAAAAAAGAACCCGAAAAAAAAGATGTTGACGGGATATTAAAAGAGGAGATTGAAAAAGGAGGATATATTGAGGCTGAAAAAACTTTTAATGAGGGCATGCAAAAGTTTGAGCCCGACACTGAAAAAACAATCGAAAAATTAAATGAAAAAAAATCCTTTTTCAAAAGCATATTTTCTGGAAAAAAGGTAATTTCTTCCGAGGAGTTTGAAAAATATTCTGAAGACCTTGAAATGATTCTTCTTGAAAACAATGTTGCTCTCGAAGTTGCTGAAAAAATAATTTATGAGTTAAAGGGAAAAATTGTTGGCAAAGACCTTGAAAAAAAGGAAATTGAAACTTTGATTAAAAAAAGTTTAAAGGAAATCCTAAAAGAAGTTCTCGTGGAACCCTTTGACATTGTAAAAGAAATTGAAGAAAAAAGAACCCCCTATGTAATCTTGTTTTGTGGTATAAACGGAGCCGGTAAAACCACAACGATTGCAAAATTTGCGAGCCTTTTAAAATCAAAAAAAATAAATTGTGTTCTTGCAGCAGGAGACACTTTCAGAGCTGCCTCAATTGAGCAACTAAAAGAACATGGAGAAAAATTGAAAATTCCGGTAATAGCTCACGAATACGGAAGTGACCCTGCTGCCGTGGGGTTTGACGCAATAAAATATTCCAAAAAAAACAACATAAAAGCAGTTTTAATTGACACAGCAGGAAGAATGCACACTGCAAAAAACCTCCTCCGTGAAATGGAAAAAATAAAAAGGGTAAATTCCCCTGACAGGGTAATTTTTCTCGGAGAATCAATCACAGGAAACGATTCAGTTGAACAGGTCAGAGCATTTGATGAAACAATTGGGATCGACGGGATTATTCTTTCTAAAGCAGACATTGATGAAAAAGGCGGGACAGCGCTTTCAGTCGGTTACATAACAAAGAAACCTATCCTATATCTTGGAACGGGGCAAAAATACAAAGATTTGGAAAAGTTCGATAAAGAAAAATTTATTGAAAAGCTTGAACTTGACTGAGGAGCATCGCCCTTTTCAAGCCTAAAAAAGACTCCTCCCTTTGCATTTGTAACTTTAACAGGAGCAAACAATACCAATTCTTAAAAGCACCATTAAATTTAAGAAGTTTAATAATGACAAAGAATGATTACTTTTTTCTCAAAGAGGGGAGGAAGTCAAACTTAGAAAACATGGTGACTGAAATAGAGGTTGTTAAAAGTCCTGAACCTATTGTTACTCCAAAATATTTTCATGGAAGCACTTCAACAAGAAACCCGGGTTCGATTATTTATAATGGGAAGCCGCTTCTTCTAATAACAGTAAGGGATTCAGCGGGAATTAGCAGGATCCATGTTGCAGATAATTTAAATGGAAATGGAAAATCTTTTCATATAAGAAAAGATCCCTTCATTAATACAGATCCTGATTCTTTGCTGGGAACTGAAGACGCAAGAGCTGTCTATGACCCTATTTCAGAAAAATATCTTGTGACATTTACTGCTTTTAAAGAAATTCTCCGAGAAAAACAGGAAAACGTGACCCGAATAGGGTTAGTAACAACCAGGGATTTTAAGACAATTGACGAAAGAAGAATTATCCTTGATGAATTTGCAAACAATAAAGATTGTGTTATTTTTCCAAATGCAGATTCAAAAGAATATTGGGTATTTCACAGACCTTTCCATGGAGGTCCCGTAAAAGACAGACCGGGAATCAGAGTTGCAAAGTCTAAAGATTTAATTAATTACACTGACATGGCTGATTTAATTAAACCCAGGGAAGGAATGTGGGACGGGGCAAGAATCGGAATGAATACACCTCCGATCAGGGTAAGAACAAGTGATTATAATGAAGCCCTGTTTATGCTGTATCACGGCGCCGATGAAAAAAAGAACACCTATCGAATGAGTTACGTTTTACTTGACCCAAATAACCCCTTAAATCTTTTAGAAAGGTCAGAACTCTCTTTAATTGCTCCTGATAGAGATTTTGAAATAGGAAAGGGAAACTTTCCTGCAGAAGTTAATAATGTGGTTTTTGGAAATGGAATAATACCAATAGGAAAGAACAAAATCAGATTGTATTACGGCGGGGGGGACAGGTATATCGGTTTTGCAGATTTGACATTCAAAAACGCAGAAGTCTTAGACCCGGTTTATGAACTGGTAAAAGAAAAAATGGGGGCTTGACTGAAAATTAAAAAACCCAAAACTTTAATAATATTCTCTATGCTTCTAAAAACATGTTAGAAAAGCTGGGCGCAGCCCTTAAAAAAGCAACAGACAAAATATCAAATGCAATATTTTTGGACAAAAACCTAGTTGACACCATAATAAGGGAACTTCAGCGCGCCCTCATTGAAGCAGATGTGAGAATTGTTTTGGTTAAAGAAATCTCAGAAAAACTAAGAAAAGTTGCATATAATGAAAAAATAAAAGGCGTGGAAAAGAAAGAACACCTCATTAAAACACTTCATGATGAACTTATAAAAATTCTTGGGGAAAAATCCGAGTTAAAAGTTAAGGTAAAAGGTCAAACAAAAATAATGCTTGTTGGTCTTTACGCATCCGGGAAAACCACAACAGTTGCAAAGCTGGGAAACTATTTTCAAAAAAGAGGGAAAAGGGTTGCACTCGTAGGGCTTGATGTGTGGAGACCGGCGGCAAAAGAGCAACTTATTCAGTTGGGAGAGAAAAACAACCTTCATGTTTTCACGGACTTGAAGGAAAAAGATCCGGTTAAAATATGGAAAAAATACAAAAAAGAAATTGATTCCTTTGAAATCGTGCTTGTCGACACTGCAGGAAGGCACGACTTGGACAAAGAACTGATTACCGAAATAAAAAAACTGGATAAAGAAATAAAAGCGGATGAGACAATTCTTGTGATGCCTGCTGATATTGGCCAAGCCGCAAAAAATCAATCCGAAAAATTCTCAGAAGCACTAAAAATAACAGGGGTTATAATTACAAGAATGGATTCCACCGCAAAAGGAGGAGGAGCACTAAGCGCATGCGCAGAAAGCAAATCGGGAGTGTATTTCATAGCAACAGGAGAAAAAATAAATGACCTTGAACTCTTCAATCCAAAGTCATTCTTATCCCGCCTTCTAGGAATGGGAGATTTGCAGGCACTTTTGGAAAAGGTCAGATCCGTTACTGATGAATCAAAACAAAAAAAATTCGAGGAAAAGCTCTCGGAAGGTAAACTAACATTAAATGATGTAATTGAGCAGGTGAAATCAATGAACTCTCTTGGGGGATTTGACAAATTAAAATCCATGGTTCCAGGTCTTGGAAATGCAAAAATTCCTGAAGAGGCACTTCAGACACAACAAAAAAAAGTCTCAAGATGGGAGCACATAATAAAATCCATGACTCCTTACGAAAGAGAGAATCCTGAAATAATAAGAAAAGAAACTTCAAGAATTTCAAGAATTGCAAAAGGCTCAGGTGTGAACACCTCGGACATTCGCTCACTCTTAAAGCAATATGATATGCTCCAAAGCATGGTTAAAGATTCTGCAGACCTGGACATGAGTAAGGGGATGAACCCCCGGCAAATGCAAAAACTCATGAAAAAGTTTGGTAAAAAAGGAATGAAATTTTGAATAAAAAAAGAAGCAAATAATTGCTCCATAACACTTTTAAAACATTTTATCCATATAAAGGAATGAAAAATAAAGCCAAATACCTGATTATAATCATCCTTATGATAACCGCAACCGTGGCTTCGTTAATCCTCTCTATTGTGCCCTTGGAACAGGCCTGTGGAGGAAACCTTACAGACCCAACCGGATGCACAATCGTCCAAACCTCTGAGTACGAATCCACCATGGGAATAAAAAATGCGCATCTTGGACTGCTTGCATTTCCACTTCTTGCCCTATTTACCTTCCTTGAAATGAAAAGGCCAAAAAGATATCAGAAAATAATAATAAATATGGGGATATCAATTGCCTCCCTTATAGCAATTTATTTTTTATACCTCCAGTTTGTGATTCTCAAAGCAATCTGCCAATACTGCATGGTTGTGGATTTTGCGGTTTTGCTAAGTCTGCTTTTGATAATTTTTTGGGATGAAAAATATTAAAACACCAAAGATTATTTATTTTTATGAAAAAAATTCTGTCACGCGGAGCAGAAGCGGTTATTTATCTTAGTAGGGATAAGGTAATAAAAAAACGTTTAAAAAAAGGTTATAGGATCCCGGAACTTGACAAAAAAATAACAAAAAGAAGAACAAAAGCCGAAACAAAACTTCTAAAAAAGGCTTCTGGGGTAATCAAATCTCCGACTCCTGAAAAAACAAATAAAGAAAATGAAATTATAATTCCTTTCATAGAAGGAGACAAACTTTCAGAAAAATTAAATTCTTACAACGATAAAAAGCAACTTGAAGTAATGAAAAAAATTGGTCTTGAAGTGGGAAAACTGCATAAAGAAGGAATTATTCATGGAGACCTTACAACTTCAAACATGATTCTTAAAGACAAAGAAATTTATATTATTGATTTTGGTCTTGGTTCATTTAACGGAAAATACGAACAAAAAGGGGTTGACGTTCATTTATTAAAAGAGGCCCTTGAAGCAAAACATTTCCAAAATTACAAAAAACTTTTCTTGGCGTTTAAGTCCGGATACAAATCAATTGACAAAAATGAAGCAAAAAAGGTTTTTGAAAGATTAGAAGCAATTGAAAAAAGAGGAAGGTACAAACACTAAGATTTGAAATAATCAACAATACTTTTGAAAAAGGAGTAAAATTTATCGGATATTTTCTCTTCTTGTTCATAAGAATTTAAATTCAATTCTTCTAATTTTGAATCGACTTCTTTATTCAACTTTTTAGACATCGGATCATTATTCACTTCTGTGAAAGGATCAAAATCCGAGCACCCGCATCCTCCTCCGCACCCACATTTTCTTTCTAAACCCATGGAATCTCATGGATACCTTAATTATTAAATTTTTCCAAATTTTTTGAAAATTACTGCAAACATTTATAATAGGGGGTTTGCTCTCAAAAAGGAAAATGAAAAAAGATTTGGAAAAAAACATAGAATGTCAAGAGGATTCCATTAAGAAGAAAATAAAAGAAAAAGGAAGTATCATAGGGATGATTGGCCTTGGAGCCCTAGGATTCATTCACGCCCTTTCCCACGTCATTCCTGCAATTGGTGCATTCGGAATGTCCCAACTTGAGACCCACAATGAGGCAATCAGTGTCTTTGGTTACAACATAGAACCAATCGTTACCCATCCGGTTATGCAAATTGCCTATCTTGCTTTTGTCCCCTTAAGCTTTTATTGGATATATAGGGATCACAAACACCACCAACATGAAAGGGAAGTAAGAAAAGAGCTTCTCAAAACAAAAAAAGAACTCGAAGAACTCAAAAGTAATTATAAGAATTAGTTACTAAAAAATTCTCACGAATAAATAAAAATAAAAAATACGCTTGTTCCTTTTATGGAAACCAAAGAAACCGAAATATGTGTTTTGTGCGGCTTTGAAACTGAAGAAAGAAAATGCAAATATGTATGCCCAAATTGCGGTGCAAAAAGAGATTGTTCAGATTACTAGACTCTTGATTATTAATAATCTGTTAAACCATAAGGGGATTAAAAGAAATTTCAAATCTTAAACACATTATAGCCTTTTCTGACTTTTCCATTAATTTTTACGCCAACATCGTCCCCCTTTTTGGCCTCCTTAACACTCTTAAGATTGATTTGCATTTCTTCAACCGGTTGCTCAAGTTTAACATCTCCTCCGGTAATTCTTATTTTATCCCCTAATTTTAATTTTCCTTCTAATTTTATTGCTACTACCCC
Source organism: Nanobdellota archaeon (assembly GCA_018830845.1). Taxonomy (GTDB): domain Archaea; phylum Nanobdellota; class Nanobdellia; order Pacearchaeales; family GW2011-AR1; genus GW2011-AR1. The sequence goes on along the minus strand of JAHJRS010000040.1, from coordinate 1,060 downwards.
CACCTTACTAAAATAGTTAGAAACAACACCAATATGCTTTTCTACCATGAAAAATAAAAGGTTTAAAATTATTTAAACTTACCTAAAAATAGCCCGAGGGGAATCTTCAAAGAGATCCTCATCCCTCCTAGGTATCGAACTGGTTCGAATCAGAATCATAAAAAATAGCCCCACCCGGATTCGAACCGGGGTCACAGGCTTTCTTCAGTCATACGCTCCCTCAAGGGAAGGTAGGGCGGTAGGAAACCGTTAGGTGTTCTTTATGTCGTTTTTAACGATATTTTGAAAACCTTAGTTTTCATCGCTTTCAAAGGCCTGCATACTTGACCGCTGTACTATGGGGCTTCATGCATCAAAAGACAACATTCTAAAAGGCGAACCATTTTAAAATCTTTTTATTATCAATACAAACTCTTTTATAAAAGAAATGATTTATTTGCAAGAAACAACAACAAGTTTAACTTAAAAATTCTAACTTTAAGAGGTCACTAAAAAATTTTAATGAACTAATATAAACGTTTTTTGATAATAAAATCTATGGTAAAAGCTTTGCTTTATTACATAAGACAAAAAGTGCTAAAAAATGGATTCCTTGTTTATAGAAAGGTTATCCCTACGAAAGGGACTCCCCTTGACGGAGCAAAAAAGATGGAAGTTGATGTCTTGGAAGTTACGGGGGAAAAAGCCCTGATTCTTCTGCCAAAGATGATGTCTTATGAAGGACAGAACACTGCACTTGTAGATTTAATATATTTAGAATAAATCCCGGAAACACCGGGAATTTTTTATTTTTTAAATTTTAAAAAATCCTTCTATAAAAAATTTCCCTATTAATTTCCTGCCTTTTTGGAGAAACTCTCCGAAAAACCTCTCTCATCCTGAATGGTTTGTAATTTTCACCTGAAATACAAGCAGCAAATTTCTTGCATTCAATGCTTGAATCAGAGTTTGGTTTAAAATTTATCGAGGGGGTGAAATAAAATTGAGATCTGATTATATCCAGGTCATATGGTAAAACTGCCAAAACAGGAACATCACTTGTTCTTTCTATGTCTTCAAT
>JAHJRS010000039.1 GCA_018830845.1 Nanobdellota archaeon | reverse complement strand
TTGACCCTTGCACCTCTCAAAAAAGCCACAACGACAATCTTTTCAGGAAATTCGTAGCTTAGCCTGTTTGAAATGTCGGCGCTCATGCTTGTGTCCCCTGCATACCTAAAAAACAAGACCTTTCCCTTTCCTAAACTATTCTTTGCTTTTTCAAAAAGAACCTTTAATTTTGAATCAATCTCATGGAATCTCTTGTGCATTTCTATGTTTTCCTTTTTTTCCTCAAGAACTTCGTAGGGCGTCCTTGCATTAAGCAAAAACCTTATCATTTTCATAACCATGCTTGTTCTATCCTTCAATCCTGTTCCCATCATTCTTGAAACTTTTCCAATTTCAGATTCATAAAATATTTTAAAAGGAACTCTCGAATCAATTGTCAAATCAGGGTAAACTTTTGAAAAATTCTTATACTCCTCCGGAAAAAATTTGTCAGCAAGACATCCTGCAATCAAAATCCACAAATCCTCTTTTCTCTTTGTGACTTCATAGCAGATTTTTGTAACAGGTTCATTTTTCCCGTCGCTAAAAAGAGGGTTAAAGTAAAAAACCTCTTTAGGAATTTTTTCTATTTGGGTTTCATGATGATCTACCCAAACAAGAGGAATATTTTTCTCTTTCACCTCTTCAAAAAATTCATCCGAAATGACCGGCTGATCCAGTATAAAAATATAATCCGGATTAAACTCTTTTATCCTTCCTGCGTAATCTTTTCCCAAAGGAGATGTTTTAACAGGAACCCCATTTCCCTTTCCCGAAAATTTCCTTAACAGGAGGTAACTACAAAGCCCGTCCTGATCATTATCAAAATAAAATAGGGGGTTTTGGGCCCTTAAAAGATGCTCCCTAATTTCTTCAATTTCTTTTTTTCTTAACATATCAAAATTGAAAACAAGTTTAGTATAAAAATGTTGACGATTAATTTTGGGAAAGAGGAAAGAAACCCTTTAGGGGATCCTCTATTTTTTTAAGGTTTCTTTTTTTGAGGTAACTTTTTAAAAAAAGATCCTGAATACACGTTGAAGAATTAAGAATATTTCTTGAACAGCACAAAAAAGGTTCTTTCACAATAAAAGCATCAGGATCCTTTGAAAGAATCATCTCTTCAATAGCTCCATAGGACAAAAAATATTTTCTTTTTTCACCCCCGCAAGAAAATTTGATTTCCCCGCTCGCATTGCCCGGAAATTCTTTAATTACAAGATGATTTACCAATACTTCTCCTCCTTCTTCAAATAAAGAATAAATTTCCTTCCTGGGGGGGATTTGAATAATCTGAATCAAATTCCTTCTGAATTGAACAGCCCTTCTCCATATTTTCCCGCATAGTCTGGATTGAAGAATCATAATCTACCCACGAAAATCTTGTTCTTATTTTGAGTCTTCTTGAAAATTCTTCCCCATCCCTCATTTTTTTTATAACCCTGACTGCACTTTTATTAAATGAAAAGGAACAATCAATCCAGTCTGCAAAAAGTTGGTCTGAATAATCCGTAATAGTCAGGAATATTTCTTCATTTTTTGAATGATAATTTCCCCATCCTAGAAATTCATCATAAACTAAAAGGCTAAAAGGGGGGAAATTTCCTATTTTTTTCATAATTTCAGTTTCGTTTAAGGTGTCCTCGGATTTTGCAAGAGTGATTAATTTTTCAAAATTATTCTTTTCTGATTCCAAAAAAACCTTTGACCCGTTTGGAAGATAAAAATCATTTTCTCCATTCATAAAAAAGGGATAGAATTAGTCTATTATAAAAATTTATATTCTGAAAGATAAATTAAAATTTTAAAGCCCCTTACCAAGATTAATTTTTTCCTTGAGGTTGTATATTTCTTCCCTGAAAAAAGAAAGCATTGCTTCACTTTCCAAAACTTCTAAAAGCTCCTCATTACTTGCACCAATTATCTCGGACAGATTTTCAAAGTTACCGATAAGCAAATCAACATATCTCTCAAGGAGATTCGTTCTTCCAAGAAGCCTTATACCTTTAGGGGAAATATTTTTGTCGTGAATCTCTTCAAAAAGCAACCTTGAAATATTCATTGGCTCAAGTAAAAAATCAAAATCCATTCTTTCAAGTATTTCAAGGGAAGATGAATGGTTTGAACCAAAATAATCTTTTAAAATAAGTTCCTCCTCTTTTGAAAGCCCGCTCATTAATTCTTTAAGCCTCATTTTTACAATCACTCCTTCCTGTCCAAGTTCAATTAAATATCTCTGAACAACTTCTGAAACCCTCTTCATAATTTCAACCCTTTGCAAAACAATACACACATCATTAATTGTGGCATGGCGCCTTAATTCAAGAGAATTCAAATTAGATAAAAGTTCATCAAAAATATCCCTTTGCTTTTCAAGAATCTGAAGAGTTTCGGAAGCCCTCCTTAAAACTTCAGAACTCCTCTGAAGCTGATATGAAGCATCACCATAGTATAAAGAAATTTTATTTTTTCTCTCCGAAACCGCAATAACAATTGTCTTTGTTTGTTTTGAAGTTCTTTCTGCAGCTTTGTGTCTTGTCCCGGTTTCTTTTGTGGGAATTGTTATACTTGGATAAAGAAGTGTATTTGCGTTAAGAATTTCCTTCACATCTTTAGAAAGAATTATTGCTCCGTCCATTTTTGCAAGTTCAACAAGTTTCTGTGCGCTAAATTTAGTGTCAACTCTGAATCCTCCTTCGACAATATCCCCAAGATTTCCATTGTCCACAACAATAAGAGCGCCCATCTTTGCATTCAAAAAATCATCAAGTGCCACTCTCAGGCTCGTCCCGGGGGCAACCATTTTCAAAACATCCATAAAATCCTTTCCAAGCTCCCCTTCAAGATTCCCTTTTGAAAAAGGTAAAAAAAGTTCTTCGGTTTTTGGATTTTCTTTTATTTCATTGGCCATGACAAACAAAATCTTCACTTCTATTTAAATATTTATCTTAAGAATTGGTAAGTGGTGAAAATTTTAGATAATTTTCCAAAAATAAAATAATAATCAAATTAAAAAGAGCGAGTAACACCTTACTCGCGCCTAACGGCGCGTACCCCGAGATTGCCGAACCGATTAGACGAATACCAGTTGCAGCTGAGGTTAGCCCCATAATCGAGGGCATTGAACCTCGCGACTGAATTGTTGTCGCTTCTTGGGAACCAGTAATATAAATCTCCAGACTTAACACTCTTATTTGGCAATCCTTGACCTGTGTGATTACTTTCTAAATAATCTTCGAGTGAAATTCCGGGGTTTTTGTCTTTCATTAAAGTTTCTTTATCAAGAGCTTCTGAATCGTTTGGAATTAAATTCCCGTTTGAATCTAAAACATGATTATAATTAATATGCAAAACTCCATTTTTAACCTTAAAGTCAGCGTCAAGCCATTCAGCTCTCAAAGGACTTCTGACTTCGGTTATTTCATCATAAATTTCTTTATTATTACTTTTTGCATATTTTAAGAATTCAACAAACTCATATAGAGTGAGCATTTTTTCCCCTTCTTTTTGAAGTTTTTTATGTGCTTCAAACCAATTTTTATTATGAAGTTTTTTTTCTTTAGCAACATAAAGGTTTATTGAAGGGACGTAAACAAACCCTTCCATATTCTGATTTTCAATAAAATCTTTTTCTAAAGAGTAATCTAAATCAACAGACTTCAGATAATTTTCCACTCTTTCCTTGTCCTTTTCTTTTACAAAGATTTTTGCCATACAAAATTTAAATACCTGGGATTTATAAAATTTTTGCATGTAAATACTACAAAATTACTATTTAGCAAAAGTTTTTGCAACTATTAATGGAAAAATGATTGAGGCATCTCCATGAATCTTGACTTTTTTTGCACCAGGAAGAATTTTTCCCCAGCTGACGGCCTCTTCCGGAAGGGCTCCAGAATCTGAACCATCAAATTCCTGGGCAGTATTTATGTACACTGCATAGTTGGCCCCATTCCTAAACATATTTGCATTGCAAATTGAATGCTTTACAGCCCCTCCGCCAAGGGCAATTATGCCTGTTTCATCCGGTCCAAAAGTTGTGTTGTTAAGCTCCCATATGTCCTGGGCAACATCAATTAAAAAATCAGGATGCTTTGACTTAAAAAAATAAACCATGTCTCCCAAACTTCCGTCAGTAATTGCAGGGCAAAAAACCGGAATTTTGTTTTTGTTTGCCCAAAAATAAATTGAATCCCTGTTGTCAATTTTTTCCCCAAGCTTCCAAATTAGTTCACTTGGCGTAACTACTTTTCCTGTTTCTTTTTGAAGTTTATAAAATTCTTCAAAAATAGGCATTATAAAATCTTCAAAATCACAGTATCTTGAATTTGGGATAAATATGTTTCCTGCTCGGTTTATTCCCTTTTCCCGGAGTTCCTCTCCGTTTGCGTTAAAGCTCCCCAACTTGAAGTCACCAAGACATTTTATTATATCTTCTTCAATTCCTCCTGCCGTGGTAACAAGGACATTCACTTTTTTGTTCTCTGCAAGATATCTCACAATTTCACGAATCCCAGACGTAACCATGTTTGAAGTGTATCCTAAATAGATGAAAGCTTTTTTTTCAATCATCTCATTTATGATTTCAACTGATTTTGAAAAATTGCTTGCCTGAATCCCTGTGGTTGAAAAACTTTCCAGAATTTTATTATAGTCAACTCCTTTGTTAAAATCATAGCCATGAATTGACTTTCCTTCAAATTCTTCAGACCTTCTTAGAATGTTTTCTCTTGCAATCTTTTCTTCATCCATTCAAAAACAAAAAGGGGGGTGTTTTTAAAATTATTCCCTCTCAAAAAACCCGAAATATTTTTAAAATCAATTTGCCTGACTACTTTATGAACAAGGGGTTAAAGATAATTATTGGGTTAATTTTAATTGTTGTTCCACTTTACTTGATTATGCCGGGAATGGCTCTTGCATCATTGGGAGTTGCAGCGTGGGAATTTCTGAAAGGGGGAATAACTCTTTTGGTAATTCTGATGGGATTGATACTTGTTGTGATGGGAATTATTGAATTGAGAAATTAAAACCTAAAAAAAATTAATGTCCCCTCGATAATTGCAGCAATTACAAGAAGGGGCAGGATTATAAAAACATAAGCCAAGATGGATTTTTCAAGGAAAAGTTTGAATGCTTCCCATTTATTCTTTTTAAAAATAAAGGTTGAAAATTTTAGGCCAAGACCAAATGAAATAAAGATTGCGGGAAGCTCAAAAATCCCGTGAGGCAGAATCTTCCAAAGCGAAAAAATCCCGCCGTTTGAAACTGCAAAACTGGAGGCAAATCCCAGAATAAAACCATTAATTATGGTCGAAAAAATAGGAAAAATTCCAAGTGCAAATCCCGAAAAGAGAACAAAGAACCCAGAAACGGCATTGTTGTTAAGCAAAAAAGAGATAAGTTCCAGCCAGGAAAGCCCCTGAGTTTGTGCAACAATACTCTCAAAATATTCTAAAATTTGAACCTGAATACTTTCCGGAACCGGAACAAAAAACCCTATAACGGCAAAAACAAAAAAAAGCAGGATAATTGAATAAATAAAATTTTTCGACTCCCTTACATATTTCCATGAAGCCTTATACTGCTTCTCAAAAAAAACAGAAAGCTTCTCTTTTTTAAAATCTTTTTTTTTCATCTTAACTAAACCAACTCGATATCTTTCTCACTTTCTGAGGGTATTTCTTTTTTAAATAAAAACCATAAATCAATCCAACTAAAAGCCCCCCAAAGTGTGCAGAATTCCCAATAGGAAGGTCCACAAATAACCCTATCACAACTAGGGGAATTATTGCAATTAAAGGAATCAACCAAAAGGGCATTTCAAGAGGAAGGGAAATTTTGTACATCCTTGGGTTAAATGAAAAAATTGCAAAGATAGATGCAAAGATGTAAATTGTAAAAATTATCTCCAAAAATCCGACAAACGCAGATCCCGGAAATGCATTTGACAGGAATGAACTGAAAATTATTGCAATGAGGGGTCCTGCAATAAGACTTATTTTTTTATTTGGAATCAAGACTGAAAGAACCCCCACAAGACCAAATATTGCCCCGGAAGCGCCTACCCCCAAAACTCCCGGGTCTCCAAAAAGTTTTGCACCCAGAGAACTTCCACCAAAGAATCCTGAAAGAAGCACAAAAATTAAACCCGCAAAAATTCCTGAAATCATATAAAACCAAAAGTATCTTTTTCTTCCAATAATTCTTTCAAGCAAAGTTCCAATAAAAAAAAGTGAAATCATATTGAAAAGAAGATGAGTTATTCCGGAATGCATGAACATGCTGGAAATAAAAGTCCAAAGAGAACTTCCGGATAAAACAACTAGAGGAGTCAAAGCAACATCCTCAAAAGATAAAATTCCCGCCGAAATCAGAGAATAAAAAACAATAAATAAAAGAACATTTAAAATTATCAGACGGGTGGTAAGACTAATTCTCTCAAAAAATCCTTTTTTCTTAGGGGTGAAATTATAATAAACCATTACATTTCGTAAGAAGGAAGGTTATTTAAATCTTAAGAAAAAAAATCATTTCTTTCTTTTTGTTTTTTTCTTAACCACTTTTTTATGAGAACTTTTTTTGGCCTTAACTTTCTTTTGAACAGGCTTTTTTTTGGATTTTGTTTTTCCTTTCGATGGTTTTTTCTTGGAAATTTTTTTTGTCTTTTTTGATTTTTTCTCAGAAATCTTCTGAACCTTTTTTTCAGTTTTCTTTTTTGCTTCTTTTTCGGCTTTTCTCTTTCTTCTGTTCTCGGCTTTCTTCATTTCCTTTTCCTTTTCTTCTTTTTTTAACTCGGCTCCCCTCTTTTTTCCAAGTTTTGCATGCTCCTTTTCAATTTCACTCCCGACAATCTTTAATTTATCTTCAATTTTTAAAAGAACTTTCTCATAATCTTTTATCATCTTTGAATTGTTTTTAACACTAAATATTTTACCACACTCATCACAAGTAAAATCCATTAACAAAGCCTGATCTTCATCATACTCCAAATCACAAGATTCACAAACATAAAACATCTTTGACTTTCTTAGTTCAACCTCGCTCTGAATTTTCTCCTTTTCTTTTGTCCAGAGCTCTTTCAAATATTCAAGACACTTTAAAATTTCAAATTTCCAGTAGTAAGTATACCACCCTTTCTTTTTGTCTTTCTTCCTAATTGAGGAAACCAACCCATAATCAGCAATTTTATAGAGAATGTTTCTGGTTTGATTAATAGTTATCTCCAATTTTTTTGCTAAAATAAATTCATTAACATGTTTATTGCTGTTTAATGGCTCCACTATTTCCTCCGCAGACTTGCCTACAATAGAAAGAACAACCTCATTAAGTAATTTATTTAACATAGACTAATGAAAAATTAGTCCCTTAAAATAACTTTCGATTCACGGCTGGAATCAAAAAGAGAAACCTACTAAATAATTTGTGAAAACTCCAAGAACAACATTTTTAAAGTATATATCCCAATATATATTTAGAGGTTGGTTAAATGGGATTATTCTCAAAAAAGGATTCAAAAAAAGAGATGGGAGTTCCGAAACTTCCGGAATTGCCAAGTTTGCCAACACACTTTCCTGAAATTGAAGACGACCCCGACGAGGGTTTTCCAAGACTCCCGAGTTTTCCTACAAGCAAAATGGGAGATAGATTTTCACAGGAAACAATAAAGAATGCTGTTTCGGGGGATGAAGACGAGGAAGAGATGGATGACTTTGAAGATGGAATAATACCCAGACCGGAGCCATTACAAAGACCAATTGAAAAAAACAGACCCAAGCCAAATTATGAAATGCCCGAACGACGCGAATCGCAAATGCCCAAGCGGAATATTTCTCCCACAAGGGAAATGGGAATGGAAGATTCTCGGACAGGTCCTGTTTTTGTAAGAATAGACAAATTTGAAGAATCCCTTAAAATATTCAAAGAAACAAAAGACAAAATTGAAGAGATAGAAACCCTTCTGAGCCACACGAAGAGCATAAAGGAAAAAGAAGAAGAAGAACTTATTAATTGGGAAAAAGAGATTCAAGAAATGAAGTCTCAGGTTGAAAAAATTGATAGAGACATTTTTTCAAAGATATAATGAAAAAGAAAAAGAATTCTAAAAAAAGAAAAGAAAGTTCAATCCATATCAGGCTGGAAGAATCTGAAGCTAAAAGGGGAAAAGTTGATATTCTTTCTTCAGAATTGAACCTTCTAAAAATTTCAAGAAGTATTTCAAATTACAGGCGGTTGAGAAACCTTGAATCTGGAAAAAAATTCTTAATAGCAAAACTCCTCAAGGAAGTTAAGCTCAACATTGACAAAATAAGAAGGGAATTCCCCCATCCCAATATTCCTGAAATCCTAAAAGAAAAAGTAACCCCTTCAAAAGTGGAGGAAGTTGAAAAAAAAGAACTTAAAATAAAGCCCATCACAAGAGGGAATATTGAGTCTCAACTTATGGAAATACAGGAAAAATTGTCAAGGCTGCAAAGTCAATAGTTCTCTACTTTTTCCCAACGCAAAAATTTAAAACATTCTTGTATGTTAGTTAAGCATGGAAAGGCAGGAATTAATAAAAAAATACATTGAATTTTTTGAAAAAAAAGGGCACAAGGTTATTCCTAACTCTTCACTTATCCCTGAAAACGACCCCACAGTCCTCTTTACGACCGCAGGCATGCATCCTCTTGTCCCATTTTTAATTGGACAAAAACATCCTCTTGGCGAAAGAATTGTGGGAGTTCAAAGATGCATAAGAACAGGAGACATTGATCAGGTCGGGGACACCATTCATCACACTTTTTTTGAAATGCTCGGAAACTGGTCTTTGGGAGATTACTCTAAAAATGAAGCAATTGAATACTCATTTGAATTTTTAACAAAAATCTTGAAGATACCAAAAGAAAAACTGGCCGTAAGTGTTTTTGCAGGAAACAAGGACGCAAAAAAAGATTCTGAGTCGGAAAAAAAATGGCTTGAACTTGGAATTCCAAAAGAGAAAATTGCATTTCTTTTAAAAGAAAATAATTGGTGGGGACCCGCGGGCTTAACAGGTCCGTGCGGACCGGACACAGAAATGTTTTATTGGAAAGCAAAAAATAAGTCTCCTCCAAAAATTTTTGACCCAAATGATGAAAATTGGGTTGAAATTTGGAATGACGTTTTTATGGAATATAATAAAGAAAAAAACGGAAATTACGTTGAAGCAAAGCAAAAAAATATTGACACGGGAATGGGAGTTGAAAGAACAGTTGCAATTCTTAACGGGTTTGAAGATAATTATGAAACAAAAATGTGGAAACCGATAATTAAAAAAGTTGAGGGCTTATCCAAAAAAAAGTATAGGGGGAACGAGAAACCAATGAGAATAATTGCCGACCACATAAAAGCCTCAGTGTTCATAATTTCAGATGGAGTAATGCCTTCAAATAATGAAAGAGGGTATGTTTTAAGGAGACTCATTAGAAGAGCGGTGAGGTATGGGAGAACTTTGAACTTGAAAAATTTTACCTCAAAAATTGCTGAACCTATATTCAAAATTTATTCTGATTACAAATTTGATAAAAAAAGAATATTGGATGAGTTTGAAAAAGAGGAAGAAAGATTTGAAAAAACTCTTGAGAAAGGATTGAAGATTCTAAAAAAGGAGAGCGATTTGGTGCACGGGAATAATTTATTCTCAGGCAAAAAAGCATTTCTTTTATACCAATCTTATGGGTTTCCTATTGAAATAACCAAAGAAATATTAGGAGAAGAAGGAATTGATGTTGATGAAAAATCTTTTCACGAGGAGCTATCCAAACATCAGGAACTTTCAAGAACCGCATCCACGGGAAAGTTTAAGTCGGGACTTATTGATGAATCTAAGAAAACAACCCGATTGCATACCACAACTCATCTGTTAAATGAAGCACTCAGGAAGATTCTTGATAAAAAAATTACTCAAAAAGGTTCAAATATAACTTCGGATAGGCTTAGGTTCGACTTTAACTTCCCCCGAAAATTAACTGAAGAGGAAAAAAAGAAAATTGAAAATTGGATTAATGATAAAATAAAGAAAAATCTCTCAGTTAAAAAAGAGGAAATGAAATTGGATACTGCCCTAAAATCCGGCGCACAGTCCGAGTTTGGAACAAAATACCCCGAAATTGTCTCAGTTTATACAATTTTTGATGAAAAAAATCCTAAAAAATTTGTAAGTAAAGAAATCTGCACAGGCCCTCATGTAAAAAAACTTGAAGAACTTGGAAAATTCAAAATTTTAAAGGAAGAATCTTCATCTGCAGGGGTCCGGAGAATAAAGGCGGTTTTAAAATAATATCAGTAGCTTAAATTATATTTTTCTCTTAATTGGTTAAATCTTGATTCGCCAAAAGCGTTTAACATCCCGGAACTTTCTATTTCATTAACCAATTTTTTCAAATCTTTTGCATCTTCATAATCCTCAAGATTATTTGAAAGTGAAATTCCCCTGCTTATCATTACAAATTCGGGATTTTCAGAAAGTTTGGAAATTCCGCCTATTCCAAGATAAAATCCGTCGCTGTAAGAAATTGGGCTTGGCATCGTTGTCTCAACAAAACAATATCCGGTCCTAAGATAACTCCTTTCAACGGGGCACTTTATTCCTACTGCCTCATGGGCTTCTTCGGGATAGTAAAATAAAACAACTCCAAAACCCATTTCTTTTAACAAAAATGCCAAAAGTTCTGACTTACCTTCACATGAACCCTGATGTTCCCCAAGAACCTGATAAGGGTACCTTGAAATTCTAATATCATTTCCAAAAAAGTCCACAAACTGGGACTCATTGTAAGGAATATTCTGAACTAAGCTTACCGCAACCTTTGCCTGCATGTCTTTTGAATCCGGATAAAGGTTTTCTATTTCAACAACCAAGGGAATCAAAAATTGTCTTTGCAAAGGT
>JAHJRS010000038.1 GCA_018830845.1 Nanobdellota archaeon | reverse complement strand
GTATGATATCTACTAGGTGTGTTATTGTCTGAGTGGAACAAGTATCTAGTACGAGAGGAACGGTACTTGGGTGCCTCTGGTGAGCGGTTGTCACATGGCAGGCCGCATAGCTACGCACTGTATGGATAAGAGCTGAATGCATCTAAGCTCGAAGCCATTCGCAAAACGAGACAATGAAAGCCGTCAAAGAAGATGACGTTGATAGAACTCTTGTGTAAGATTCGAGCTTCGGCGAGAATTTCAGCATAGAGTTACTAAAAGCTTCAAATTTAGTATTTTTTCTTATGTTAAGTGTTTCCACTACTTATCTTTTTGTTGATTTTTATTTTTCATCTCAATAATCCTTAAAAAGGGGATTTTATTTTTTAGGATATGGATGAAAAATATTACAAAGTGAGAATAAATCCATTTAATGAAAAGGGGTTAGAAGAATCGGATAGACTTTTAGTAATTGGAGGTCGGGGATATTTAGTGACTATAGAGAAATCAAACATAGGAAATGAACCTAAAATTTATAGTGAAGTAAAAACATTGGCATCAAAATTAATAGAAATAGAACAAATTGATTCAAGTAAAAAATTCACAATAAAAATTAAACAATAAAATGGAACTAATCGCATTATTAAGCAAAGGTGAGGGAACATGGGCCCAGGTGTCCGGACTTATGAAATACGGAGAGTGGGACAAAATAATTCTTGTTGGAAGCGACTTTGCAAAAAACTTCACTCACGAAAAAAAATTTGAATTCATAAAAGTTGACCTTGACAAAAAGTTGGTTGACTTAAAGGAAGAACTTTCAAAGAAACTCAAAGGAAAGCTTGAAGGAATGGAAGTTGCTCTTTCAATTGCCTCAGGCGACGGGAAGGAGCACATGGCTTTGGTTTCCGCATTAATTAATATCCCGGTTGGAATAAGATTCTGTGCTTTGACAAAGGATGGAATTGTTTATTTGTAAATGAATAAAAATTATTATTTTGTGAAATATAAATGGGGCCCAGGGGGGATAGGATTTGTAATTTTAACTGAAGGAGAAAAATCTGAGGTTATCTTGGGAAAAGGACACATAAACAAAAGAGATGACCTAGAATTAAAGGTTGAAGAGAGTAAAATTATTTCTATATCCGAAGATTACATTTTCAAAAAAATTGATGAAGAAAGGTCTGAAAGATTAAAGAGAAAAGAGGAAAATATAAAAATACTCTTTAGAGTCCAATAATTTATTTAAAACCATAAAATCCCTAAATTTTATGAGAAGAATAATTTATTCGGATTTCACAAAGGAAATTCTGAAATTGAGCAGAATTAATAATTATTCCAAAAAAATAGTAGGATATAAAGAATCTAAATGGATGAATAATCCCTTCCCCATTTATAAATTGGAAGTCAACAAAAAAGCGAAGACAAAATTTTGCATTGTTGCAGGAGTTCACGGAGATGAAATTGCCGGGCCTTATTCAATTATTGAATTATTAAAAAGACCGAAGTTTTTCAAAAAAGAAATTTATTATCAGATTTTTCCGGTTATCAATCCTACAGCTTTTGAACTTCAAAGAAGGAATAACGACAAGGGAAGAGATATTAATTGTTTAAATAAAAAAACTCTTAAAAGCAAAAATTACAAAGAGATTCAGTTTTTCTACAAGGAAGTTCAGAACGAAAACTTTGATTTTTTTATTTCAATGCATGAGGATCTTGATGTGGATAAGGCTTACGGATACATTTATGAGAATGATTTTGAAAAAATATATAGGAAATTATTTAGGAGAGAGAGAAAATGGAAAACAAAGAAAATTTATGGGGATAAATCAGATGGACAAGGGTTGGTAAAAAATGTCCATGACCATTCATTGGAAGACAGATTATTTTCAATGGGAAAAACAAAACTTTCTATTGCAACCGAAACACCCGGAAAGCTAAATTTAGAAAGGAGAATCATTATGAACTTGAAAAATTTGGAAATCATTAATAATCATTTGCTTAACAATATAAACATTTAATAATCAAATGAAATTCCCAAAAAAATGGAAAAGGGAAACAATTACTCGGTGAATAATCCTAAGATCTCTGATTGGTTAATTCCTGTTTTAGGTTTTATTAATTATACTAAAAGAAATCAGGAGGGGGGGCATGTAATACAAATAATTATGCAAATTCCTTCTATCATTTGTTGGTGGCACATATAACTGAAATTCTTGCAATGGGAATTTTGGCAAAAAGTGGTTTAGAAAGATTGGTAAAATAATCACTTATTTGGTTCCATAACATTTGAGCAATAATCCTCGGCGACAAAATCTTTTCCTGATTCAACGAGTTCAAAAAACTTAGGAAAATTTATCCAGTGTTTTTTATTGAGTGATTTTTTTCCTAAAAGAATTGCACGTGAAGGTTCGTGGCGTGAAAGGGATTCATATTCTGGAAGGAATTCAAGAAGTTTTTTTGTAAATTCTTTCATGTCTTCCATGTAAGGCATGTTTTCTACCTTATAATATTTCTGACTTTCTCCAACCCACATGTAAGACTTTAATTCGAGAAAATCGGGTGAACCACGCCGTATGAGTTTTGCATACTCTTCGAAAGAATCCATGTTTTCCTTTTTTATCATGCTAAGGCGAATGCATGTTCTGTATTTTCGTGTTGCTAAGATGTCAAGGCACTTATTCATTCTTTCCCAATAGTCATCAAAAAGTGGACGGTCAATAGTTTTGAGTTTTTCTTTTGTTGGTGCGTCAATACTCAAATATAATTGAGTGACTTTGTCTATCTTTTCAATTTGTTTAGGGAATTGTGCATTTGTAACTAAAAATGTTGAAATTCTTCTTTCGTGAAATGCTTTTAAGATTTCATTAATTAAAGGATAAGTTATTGGTTCACCAGTCAACGAAAGTGCAACATGGCGGATATCTTTCAATTCTTCTTTTTTATTTTCACTTGCTTTTTTGTTGCTTTTGAATCCTGCTAAAAGTTTCAGATGCTCTTCAATTGAATGGTTGATTATGTGTTCAGGAGAATCAATTGGTCCATACCACTCTTTTCCGACTGGGGCTTTTTGACCCCTCCAGCAAAACTTACAGCGCGAAGCGCAAAACATTGAAGTTGTCATTTGTAAACACTGATGGCTTCTTATTCCATAAAAAGTGCATTTGTAACAATTGCCCTCCCCTCTCAAAGACTTTTTTGTCCACTCACAAATTTTTACAGCAGAGTGGCTTCCGACGAGCCTGTAGCCCTGGCGGGTTAAAATCTTTTTTTGAAGAGCGTTAAGCTGTTCCTGCTTTTCCTTGCTTATTTCTGCCAATGGTGCCATGGTGAAAGAAAAAGAAAGCTATTTAAAAGAATTATGGAAACAAAAATTTAGAAAAAACTTTTAGCCCAAAACAACATTAGAGCCAAAAGCAAAACCAGAAAAATGTAAGTCATTGCTTTGTAAGACTTTTGGGCTTTCTTTTCTGATTTTGTTATTGCAAGAATTGTCAAATAAAAGAATCTTCCCCCGTCAAAGATTCCGACAGGAAGCATATTCACAAGTGCAATACTGAATGAAATCAAAACCAGCCACCATAAAAGATCATAAATAAAAAGGGCCCCCCTAAAGTTTCCAAGAGAGCATGAATTTGCTGAACAAAGATGTCCTCCAAAATGCTGGACTGTTAAACCCGGAACCTTTCCTAAAATTCCAGAACCCTGGTTTATGAAGGTAATTCCAATCCATGGATTCCCCTCGGGAGACTCCCCCAGCTCAATTTCCGTTTCATAATCTCCGGTCCCATTATATAATGAAATTGTAATTTTATCCCCCACGGCGTGAGAGCTTGTTATTGAAGAAAGTTTTTCAAGGTCCCAAATCTTTTCCCCGTCGATTGAAGTTATAACACCACGAAGATTATTTCTTATTGCAGGGGCGTCATAATACAAAGCTACAAAATCCTCCTCCCCGGCAACAACCCCTTTTATTCCGTAAAACATAGTATTGCCTGCAACAATATCATTTGGCTCCCGGGGCTTTGTAAGGTTTGCCAAAAGTGCGTAAGACATGTTCTCAACCGGAAGGTTATTCACAGAAGTTATACTTTCAAGGGGGACAAATCCATAGGCATAATCATTGTAAACCACCCCTGAAGGGGAAAATGAAAGCAAAAAGAAGACGGCCATCACAATAACTGCGAGAATTCCCGTCAGGACGTTTGCAAAAGTTCCTGCTGAGAGAACCGCCATTTGTTCAAAATTTTTCCTTTTAACAAGTGCTTTTTCATCAAGACTCACAAAAGCTGCAAGAAAGACTGGAAGGAAAAAAGGAAAAAATCCAAAACCGGTTGTTTTTGTTTTTACGTTTGCAATTCTCGCAAAAATTCCGTGAAAAAATTCGTGAGTTATTGCAACTATCGCAAGAATTATTATCCAATATGAAAAGTAAAGATTTGGAAAAAAGTCAAGCTTAAAAATTTGAGGGAGATACGGAATCAAGGGGGTGATTGGAGGAACCTTTATCAGACGCACAATATCCGGTCTGAAAAAATATCTCCAGAGTATTTCTAAAAAAAGGTAAACCATCAAAATCATTAAAATGTAACCCATAAAAACAGAAACATAACTTAGAATTTTGAGCCCTTTTCTGTGTTTTTTTCCAAAACTATCAATTAATTTTATTCCCCATCTTGTGTGATAAAGCAAAAGCAGGCCTTCGCGGTTTATTTTTTTTCTTTTTATGTAAAGAAATGATGAAAACACCACTGCGAAAACTCCAAGCAAGAGCAAATCCCAAAACATAACATTCATTTTAACACCTGTTATATCAAAGCAAAATATAGTTTAAAAGAGTGGTGGTTTATTGGATTTCACAACTGCAATTTTTTATGCGGAAAATCATTAATTAATTTGGAGATATCCTCTGAGTATTCTTTACCTTCCTCTGTAATCTTATAACCGCAGTAAGGGAAATCTTTGTTTCCAGTAATTGAAAGATAACCTAAATTCAACAAATCTATGGGGTCTTGAAAATTTAAATCATTCTCTTTTAATGTTTTTTGGGTAAGTTCTTTTTCAAGAGAAGCAAGGTGCAGAATTTTTAATTCTTTACTTAATGATAAAAGTGATTTATTTCTCATAATATTATTTCTTCTTCAAAACTCTAAACTGACCCCGTCCGCACTTTCTGCATCTGACTTTGCCTTTCAGAATTTTTTGGGGGTCCGCTCTCATCTTATATTCGCATCTTTGACAAACAAACATATTTTTGAAAAGTCTGTTTTGTGCTTCAGGAATTTTTGTTGCCATGATTATTTGAGATAAAAATGGTTTAAAAAGGTTTTTGATGACATTATGCTGCGAAATAAACTTTGCTGGATTTCTAAAAAGAATTAAACTTTCCTTTTTATAAGAAGGGTTCCTTCAATATCCCAATATTCAATATTGTCATTTATTCCAATCTGACCCTTAAGTTCAGAAGGAACTGAAACTTCAATTGTCTCAAAGGATTCCAAGTCCATTATGCTTGCATGGTCATCAGTTATTGAGAGAACCTGCCCTTTGTTCTTGGTTACCAACGGAACTTCAAATCT
>JAHJRS010000037.1 GCA_018830845.1 Nanobdellota archaeon | reverse complement strand
GAAACAGGCGTGAGAGTGAACCCAATTATCTGCATAAACAGGGAAATTTCCTCTGAAGAGTCCAAAAAAATTATTAAATCTGCGCTTAAATTTCAGGGAAGAGGAATTGTTGGAGTTGACCTTGCCTGCTATGAGCCGGGAAACCCTCCTGAAAAGCACAAGAAAGCAATTGAAATGACTTTTGATTCCTCACTTAAAAGAACTTTTCACGTCGGAGAAATGTGTGGTGAAGAAGAAAACTTAAGAAATATTGAAACCGTCCTCAATAATTTCAGGCCCCACGGGATAAGTCATGCGGTTGATTTGTGGAGAAGAAATGATTTAATTGATAAATTGGTTGAAAATAAAATACGGCTTGAATCAAACCCAATTTCAAACTATAATTTTTTTATAAACAAACTTGAAGATTTGCACCTTGATGAACTTATGAAAAAAAGTGTTCTTATCACAATTAATCCTGATGACCCTATGATGTGGCCAAACGGGGAGATGGTCCACAATTTATATCAAATGGGCAAAATTTACGGAAACGAATTTGTTGAAAAGGCATTAGAAAATGCTAAAGAAACAGCGTGGAATTAAAAAAAATTTTAAAAACTTCCAGATTCAATAGATTCATCAAAATTAAAGGAGATCGGGAAATTTTTTTATAATCTAACTCATTATTCAAAAACCAACAAATCTGTAGAGGGCGTTCATAGATTACCCGCTTTTGCGCCCTTTTTTTTAAGTAGACAAAAACCCTTTTAATATAAGAAAAACCTATAATTTCAACGAAAATCCTTAAAAAGAGGGGACACTTTATTCAAATATGCTTACAAAAAACATGCATAAAAAAGAGGTGGAAGACTTCTTGGAAGGGAAGGGGGATTTTGTCAAAATTGATCACCTAACCCGTTACATAAAATTGATGCCTCCAATTGAAATGAGAAAATTTTCCTACCTTAAACTTGCAGAGGTTTACCTTGGGAAAGAGATGTATGTGGATGCGGCACTTGCCTTCAAAAACGCAGCCGTGAACTCAGTTTCATTCCGCGAAAAGCGTGAAAATTTCTCAAATGAAGCCAAGGCTTACGTTTCTGCAGGAAAATTTGAAGAGGGTGATAAGGCCTTAAGACGTGCAATGGATGAGGGAAATAAAAAAGAAAAGGAAGAAGCTTATTCCGGAATTCTTGAGTCATACAGGAGAGAAGCGGAGAAACTTGAAAAAACAAACAAACCAGGGTCACTTACAAAAATTTATGAAAAAATGATGAGGATGAAATTTTCCGACTCAGAGAAAGAAGAAATTAAAGAAAAACTGCTCGCTTTATACGAAAAACTTGGAAAAATTAAAGAATACAAAATTCTGAAAGAATTGGGAAAAATTTAAATTAGCCCAAAATTCAATTTCTTTTCGATTCCCTTTTCATAAACCGTTTTACTTAAGGAGGGACCCTTTGTTTCATAGCTTATAATGCGCATTTCATCTTTTTTTGGAGAGTATTTTATTATTACTTCATACAATTTATTTCCATCTTCAATCGGATTAGCATTATTAAGGAATGAGAAGAATCCTTTCATGGGGAACTCAAAAGAGGAGTTCAGATCCGAAATTCTGCCTAATCCGTAATCCACTTCATTAAATGTGACGGGACTTTCCAATTGGACCAAAGCAGAATTATAAAATAAAATCCCTAATGGCAGAAGGTTTTTTGTTGGTTTAATTAACTCCTTATTTTCCATAAAATCTCTGATAGTGTTTGCAGAATACCAATTTGGCCAGAAGATTGTTCTCCATTCCAAACCCGCATTTTTGTAAGACACCTTTAAATCAATCATTTTTTATAACTCCTCAAAAATTACGATTTATAAATTACATAACCTTTAAATACCTTACCCCCCATAAATTTTTATTAGAAAAATACCTTCAAAAAGGGATTATTCATATTCACATTCACACTCAAGTCAAACCTGAAGTTTGGTTAGATGAAAGTATTTTTCTAGAAATCCTTTAAGGATTTAAAAAATTAAACAGGAGAAAATAAAATGGCAAAAGTAAATCAAAGATTTCCATTATCCATTTTGGAGGAAACAAAATGGCAAAAGTAAGTCCAGTATCTATAAAATATATGATACACGCTAGTCTGAATGCCGAAGGTGCTTTAGAAAAACCTGATGTTATAGGAGCACTTTTTGGCCAAACAGAAGGCCTTCTTGGAGCCGATCTTGAAATGAGGGAACTTCAAAAAGAAGGGAAAATCGGACGAATTGAAGTTGATCTTGAAAGACAGGAAAAAAGGACTCTTGGCTTAATAAGGATTCCAACTGCGCTTGACCAATCTGAAACTGCCCTTATCGCAGCTGCTCTTGAAACAATTGAAAGAGTGGGGCCATGCGACGCACAAATTGAAATTGAAAAAATTGAGGATGTGCGTGGAAACAAAAGGGATTACATCATGGAAAGGGCGAAAAAACTTATGGGCGGAATTGAAGGGTCAACAGATTCAAGAGACATTTCAAATCAAATAAAAGACTCAAAAAGAATTGCCGGCGTAAAAGAATACGGGGAAAACAAACTTGCATGCGGAGGAGACCTTAAGAACAAAGAAATTATTGTTGTTGAGGGAAGGGCCGACGTTGTAAATTTGGTAAGAGCCGGTATTAATAACGTTATAGGAATGAATGGAACAAAGCTTCCCGATGAAATAAAGGAACTCGCAAAAACAAAAGAGATAACACTATTTGTTGACGGGGACCGGGGCGGAAAGCTTATTGCACAAAACGTTACTGAAAATGCTAATGTTAAATACATTGCAAGTGCGCCTGACGGAAAAGAAGTTGAGGAATTAACTTCAAAAGAGATTTTAATGAACCTAAGAAAAAAAGTCCCCGCAAAGGACTTTTTTTCCAGGGGCTTTAATGTGAAACCTCAAAGAGAAAGGGAAATTGTAAAAATTGAACTAACTCCCGAGGACAAAGAAAAATTAAAACAAATATCAAAAAACCTTAACAGCTCAGGAAAGGCTGCTCTTTTGGATAAAAATTTTAATGAAATAAAAAATGTTTCTCAAAGAGCTGTTGCACCAAGTTTGAGACGGACAAAAGGAATTATGGTCATTGTAATTGATGGTTCTGCAACAAAAGCTATAATAAGTGCTTCTGAAGAGGAAGGCGTTCAGATAATTGTTGCAAAGAACTTCCAGACTACCGACACAGATATTAAGTTATTGAGTTTATAATGGAAAAAGAAAAGTTAAGAATAATAAAAAATCTTGAAAAATTTCTGTTTGAAATAGAAAAAGAAGAGGAGTGGATAACAAAATACAGAAACTCCGAAGAAATGAATGAATTTCAAAAACAAAATTTTTCCGAACCATATTATAGAAAAATTAAAGATAAAGAGAGGGAAATTTTATCAGAGTTAAAAAAAGCAAATGAATTGGAAATGGAGAGATTAGATTACAATTTAGAATTAAGACCCGGCGTCACTTTAAAGATTAATAAATATATAACTTTTTTAAACAAGAAATATCTAAAAGTAGATTAAAATTAATAAATACCTGCTTCTTTCACAAAACATGACAAAAATAAAATTTGGTCCTGCAGGGCTTGGGCCGGTCAAAACTGCGATTGAAACGCTTAAAAGATACCACAAGATTGGCCTACATGCCTGTGAAATTGCATTCACTTACAGTGTTTATATCAAAGAAGAGGATGCAAAGATTATTGGAAAAAAAGCCAGAGAACTGGGAATCCAACTTTCAATTCACGCACCATATTTTATTAATTTAAATTCTAGTGAAAAAGAAAAACAGGAATCAAGCAAAAAAAGAATATTAAAGTGCCTTGAAATAGGAACTTTCCTTGATGCAAAGTATGTTGTTTTTCATCCTGGTTTTTATGGGAAAGATACAAAAGAAAAAACATACGAAACAATAAAAAATAACATTCTTGAAATTCAAAAATTGAGAAAGAAAAAAAAGTACACTCCGAGACTCGCCCCTGAAACTATGGGAAAGGTAAATGTTTTTGGATCAATTGAAGAAATTTCACAGCTTGTTAGGGACACTGAGTGCTCTGCATGCATTGATTTTGCTCACATCCTTGCAAGGTCTCAGGGGAAATACAGATTTGAAGAAACACTTAATTTGTTTAATACCCTCGACGAGCTACATATTCATTTTTCAGGAATAGTCTATGGTGAAAAGGGGGAGAAAATGCATAAAAAAACTCCTTTAGGAGAATGGGAAAAATTAATTAATGCTCTTCCAAAGAATAAAACTATTTCAATAATAAACGAGTCGCCCGATATGGTTGAAGACTCAATTTCCGGGAAAAAAATATATGAATCTGAGAAAATGTAACTAAGTGTTCAGACAAAAAGGTATAAAAATTGTTACTTTCTAATTAGGTAAATTTGTCATCACCATAAAGTTTATAAATAAAAAATGTGAATAAGTACTAACGAAAAACAATGTTTTTCGGGTAATTAAATAAAGACAAAAACAAAAAATGAATACAAAAAACCTGTTGGTAATGTTTTGCACATTTGCACTTGCTTTGTTCTTGGTCGCAAGCGTTAGTGCTGGCGAGATTACACAAAGCTATGAAGTTACTGTGAACGGGATTACTGTATTGGAAAAGCCAAGCCCAACTGCATCTGATACTACACCAAATAGAGTTTCAGTTGTTGCTGGAGAAGAAGCTATCCTTAAAGTGTACTTCACTTCGTTTGTGGCTGACACAGATGTGGTTGTGAAGGCAACTATTGAAGGAGAAAAAGTAAGTTTTGACGCACAGAGCGGAGTTTTTGATGTTGAAGTGGGAAACCAGTACGTTAAAGCATTGGTTCTTGAAATCCCCTATGAACTCAAAGATGAACTTTCTGGCGATGTGACTTTGTCAATAAAAATTGACGGAAAAGACCACAAAACTACTTTACCAGAAATAACTTTAAGAGTACAGAGACCCTCATACAACGTAGCAATTGGTTCAATAACAACACCAAGCTCAATTACTGCAGGACAGGAATTTCCAACTGAGATTGTTTTGAAAAACGTTGGTTACAATAATCTGGATGATGTTTATGTTACAGTAAGCATTCCGGAACTTGGAATCACTCAGGGACCAAAATGGTTTGGAGACCTTGTCTCAGTAGAAGTAGAGGATGAAGATGAAGATAGCATGGTTGGAACTCTTTACTTGAATGTTCCATACGATGTTAAGCCGGGAGTTTATGATTTGAAGGTTGTTGTTCAGAATGATGACGTAAGACTCGTTCAGACAAAACAAATTCTAATCACAAACGACTTTGCTGAAACTATCTTTGTTACGAACTCTGTTCAAAATGTTGCTATTGGTGAAGTTGCTTCATACGATCTTTTGATTGTGAACCCCACAAACAACGTGAAGGTTTACAGAATTGATGTTGATGGTGGAGTTTTGGCTCCCTCACAGACATTGGTTGCTGTTGCTGCTGGATCAAG
This sequence comes from Nanobdellota archaeon, assembly GCA_018830845.1. Classification (GTDB taxonomy): domain Archaea; phylum Nanobdellota; class Nanobdellia; order Pacearchaeales; family GW2011-AR1; genus GW2011-AR1. Next base: position 281 of record JAHJRS010000037.1, on the reverse strand, counting down.
CGCATCAGTTAAGATCATGGGAAGTACAGACAAGCAAGGATCATTCACTTTCAATGTGAATGTTTTTGACGGAAATAAACTCGTTAAGACTGTTCCTTTGCAGATGAATGTTGAAGGCAAAACTTCTCCAAATGCAATTGTTGTTTTGACAATTGTTTTAGCAGTAATCTTTTTAGTACTTTTAGCAGTGCTGATTGTACTTTTAGGTAGAAAACCAGAGAAATCTACAACAGAAGACTTTGGTGAAAGCTACTACTAAAATCTCTTTTTTTTATTTTTTT
>JAHJRS010000036.1 GCA_018830845.1 Nanobdellota archaeon | reverse complement strand
AGGGAGAATAAGAAACCTAAGAGATTATGTTGTTCCCAAGAAAATTATTGTTTGTAAAGTCCTTCGGGTTCAAAATAACAATATAGAACTTTCTCTTAGAAGGGTTAGTCAAAAAGAACAAAAAGAAGTTCTTGAAAGACACAAACTTGAAAAAAGTTACACAAGCGTTTTAAAATCGGTCCTAGATGAAAAAGTTGATGAAGCAATTAAAAAAATAAAAGAGGGTGAAAATCTGATTGATTTTCTGGAAAACTCAAAAAATGATCAGGCAAGATTGAAAAAGATAGTCGGAAAAACAAACGCAGAAAAAATTGTTGAAATTTTGAAAAAACAAAAAAAGAAAAAGGTTGAAATAAAAAAAGAGATAAAAATTCATTCATCAAAACCAAATGGACTTACACTTATAAAAAATATTCTTGGAAATACAAAAAAAATAAAAGTCATGTATGTGGCAGCAGGGAGGTATTTTCTCATTTCTGAGGGTGAGACAATGAAAAAAGCAGATTCCCTGCTAAAAGAAGTCATAGAACAGATTGAAAAAGAGGCCAAAAAAGAAAAAATTGAATTTGCCGCTGTCAATTAAAATATCACTAAAAAAAGAAACTAAATACTTAAATACCCAAAATATTTTTAATAAATATGGAAGAAAAGAAATTTTTAGTGAAGATTGTTGGAATCATCTTTGACCCAAAAACAAGGAGAATTCTCGTCGGAAAAGGGGAGGGGGACACAAAGTACTCCTTCATTGAAGATGACCTTGATTACGGACTTGAACTGGACAAAAAACTTAAAAAAGCAGCCCTTGAAAGAACAGGGTATAAAATTCACAACTTGGGGGCAGTGTATGCAGAAAATATGCTCCAAAGAGAGGATAAGTTAAAAATACACTTCTTATGCGAAGCAACAGAAGGGAAAGAAAAACCCGGAAAAGATGTAAAAGAACTGCTTTGGGTTAAGCCTTCAAATGTTGAAGACAAACTCCAGGTAAAACTTCCCACAAGGCTCCAAGAATACCTTCTAAATTTAGAATAGGCCTATGATACTCAAAAAGTGCCCGGAGTGCAAACTCTATACCTTTAAGATAATCTGTACAACGTGTTCTCGGGATACAAAAGAAGGGCACTACAAATTTCTAGGCCAAAAAAAGACTTCAATCAAAAAAGAAGAACCTATATAAATCACTCATCTGCTAAATTTATATGGAACAAAAATTTGCCTCCCTGTTGAAAAAAATTTTTGAAAAGGATGACCCCTCATTCAAAAAAATAGTCGAATTTTTGAAAAATAAACCCGAAGCAAACCTTCGAAAAGCTTATGAGATAATAAAAATTCTGAAAAAGGAAAAATATGAAAAAGACCTTCTTGTGGCGGGAATTTTGTCCGAATTTTACAAAGAGAGTCAAAAAGAAATAAAAGAACTTTTTGGGGAGAGAATTTATTCAATACTCTCTGAAAAAGAAAAACTATCTGAGATTATTCTTAAATCTCAGGATAAGAAAAGTGAAGGGATCCGGGAGGCAATAATTTCCTCTGTTGAAAATCTTCACTCAATAATACTTGAACTTACTTGCAAAATTGCGGAAGTGAAAATCAACAAGAACAAAAAAGATGCAAAAGATGCGATGGAAAATTATGCTCCTCTTGCAGAAAGACTGGGGCTTGAAAGAATAAAAAAAGAAATTACTGAAAATTCCTTCAAAATTACAAACCCAAAAAAATATTCTGAAATTCTAAATTTTTTGAAAATGTCTGAAAAGGAGAGAGAAGATTATGTGAAAAAAATAATTTTAGAGATTGACAAAATTCTAAAAAAAGAAATAAAAAATTTTAAAATAAAAGGACGGGAAAAACAAATTTTTAGCATTTATAAAAAGATTGTAGAGAGGAAAATTCCATTAAATAAACAAAAAGACCAATTTGGAATAAGAATAATAACAAAAGATAAAAAAGATTGTTACAAAGTTTTTGGGCTGATTGGTTCAAAATATCCTGTAGTTGAAGGTACATACAAGGATTATTTAAAAAACCCAAAAGAAAATGGATATGAATCATTGCATTTCTGCATAAAAAATGAATCCAAAATAGTTGAGATACAAATAAGAACCAAAAAAATGGATGAATTTGCAGAAGAAGGTTCTGCAGCGCACTGGACTTACAAAAAAATAAAAGGTGATCCTAAGTTTGAGAAAAAAACGGCATGGCTCAAGGAAATTATAAAATTAAAATCCAAAAGAAACCCCCTTCTTGAAGCAGTCAAAATCAATCTTTTTAAGGATAAAATATACTGCTACACTCCAAAAGGGAAGATGATTTCTCTCCCAGCAAAATCCACCGCACTTGATTTTGCATACCAAATACATGCCGAGGTGGGAAATCAATCAATGGGGGCAAGAGTAAACAAAAAATTTGTTCCTCTTAAAACAGAATTATATAATGGAAACACCGTTGAAATAATCACAAATAAATTTCAGAGACCAAGAAGAGACTGGTTAAAATTTGTAAAAACAAAATATGCAAAAAAAATTATTGCAAGGGAAATAAAAAGAATTGAGAACATTCCCGTTCCAAAAATAAGAAAAGAGTCTGAAAAAAAAGATGAAGAAACTGAAACCGCCGTGGAAATAAAAGATTTTCCAAACCATCTGCTTAATTTTGCAAAATGCTGCAATCCCCTTCCTCCGGATGAATTAATAGGCATACTAAGATCTTACAAAAGAGCACTCATTCATAAAAAAGATTGTGACAGAATTAAAAATTCAAAGGAAAAGGAAATATCTGCAGAATGGAAGGATCTTTTTAGTAAACCGGTAAAAATTTTTGTTGCAACCACAGACCGTCCCGGAATTCTGGCAGATTTGATGAACACAATATCAAGAAAAGGTTTTAAAATAAAGGAGGCAAATGCAAAACTAACTGGAAATAACTTTGCAGAATGCTATTTTGTTGTATTTTTAGAAAATATTGAAAACCTAAAGGAAGTGATAAAAAGAACAAAAAAAGTAAAAGATGTAAGAAAAATTTGGCTTGAATAAATTAAAATAACTTCTTCTGAGCCTTGCTCTCATAAACTTCTTTTTTGACAATCTCCATATCTTTTTCCCATAAAGGAATCAGGTCTCTTTTGTAAATTATTGCGGCGGGATGAAATAAAGGAATCAATTTTATGCTTAATCCGTGAAAGCCCATTCGTTTTACCCTCCCATGTATTGAGGTTATTCCCTGCTGTTTTTCCATTAATTCCGCATTGCCCCCAGATAGAAAAAATTTTGTTGCATAATTTCCTAGGGAGCAGATTACCTTTGGTTTTATTTGTTTTATCTGTTCAATTAACCAGGGTGTGTGTGCTTTGATTTCTTCGGGAAGAGGATCCCTATTTTCGGGGGGTCTGCACTTTAAAATGTTCGCGATATAAACATCATCAATGTCAAGGCCAACTTTAGAAAGCAGATTATCTAAATTTTTCCCTGCTTTTCCAACAAAAGGTATCCCTTCAAGGTCTTCATTTTTTCCCGGGGCCTCTCCAACAAAAAGGATATCCGCATTCAGATTACCCTTTCCAACGACAATATTTTTGCAATCTTTGCAAATTTGAGTTTCTTTAACAAGACGAATATGCTCAGGGTCATCCATCTAAAAGGGAGAACAAATCTTTTTAAATAAATTATCTTTCGAAAACTTATGGAAAGAACTTTGGTTTTAATCAAACCTGACGCAATGGTTAAGGGTCTTGCGGGAGAAGTCATTTCTGAACTAGACAGAACGAACCTGAAAATGGTGGGAATAAAATTAGTTAATGTAAAAAAAGAATTTGCAGAAAATCATTATGAAGAACATAGAGAAAAGCCTTTTTTTGATAAATTGGTAAAACACCTAACAGGCGAATTTCATAAAAATGTAAATGTGATTGCAATAGTTTATGAGGGAGAAGATGCAATTTCAAGGATACGTGAAAAAAGTGGCAAAACCTTCCCTGATGATGCTGATTTTTGCTCATTAAGAGGAAAATACGGCCGCCACAACACCAAAACAGATTGTGTGGAAAATGTAATTCATGCATCAGACTCCCCAGAATCAGCAAAAAGAGAAATTTCCATGTGGTTTAGTGAAGAAGAATTAATAAAATAAGAAAATTTATTTCTCAGTCAAATCCCCATAGTTTAAAGGACAGAACACTTCGTTGCGGAGCGAAGGACACCTACGGTTTCCTACCGCTCTATCTTCCCTTAAGATAGTTCATTGCGCAAACTCGAAGAAATCGGGGTTCAATTCCCCGTGGGGATGTTTTGAAATTAAATTTATTTGATCCCTAACTCCGTTTTGATTGCATCCATATAAAAAAGTTTATCTAAAATATTCTTCTTTTTCTTTATTGTTTTTTCCTCTTTATCTTTCAATATATTTTCAAAGTCAGGGCTGTCTGAACTCGTAATTATATACCTTTTACCTTCGTCAAATCCATAAGGAACCTGCCCATAAGCAAAAAAATCCCCCGACCATTTTTGATTTTTAATTGTTGAACCAAATTGCAAGTATTCATTTAGATTCTTGGCTTTTCTTATAATATAAAAAACTTTTCCCATTACTCTTTATCTTTTATCCCGTAATTTGTAACATAATAAACTGCTTCCCCATCAGGCAAGCTTGGACTATCAATTAACTTTGCAACCCTTGAGCCCTGTTTTGCCCGCCTTAAGTACAATCTATAAGTTGAAGCGTGACCAACAATATGTCCTCCGATTGCAGTTGTGGGGTCTCCAAAAAGTTGAGCAGGATTTGCCATAACCTGATTTGTAACATAAACCGCCAAGTTGTTGTTCTCGGCCAGCCTCATAAGTTCATGCATATACCGGTTAAGCTTCTGCTGTCTGTCTGCCAATTGTCCTCTACCAATAAATTCTGCCCTAAAATGTGCAGTAAGTGAATCGATAACAACCAGCTTTATTGGTTCACCTGATTTTATAAGTTCTGCAACTTTTTCCAATAAAAGAATCTGATGGTCAGAATTAAAAGCTCTTGCAACCAAAATGTTCTTTAGGACCATCTCAGGATTTGCACCAATACCTTCGGCAATTTGCCTTATTCTCTCCGGTCGGAATGTTCCTTCCGTATCAATATAAACTGATTTTCCTCCGGCACCGCCCTGTTCAAAAGGAAGCTGGGCATTTACTGCAAGAGCAAGCCCAAGCTGGGTTTTTCCTGAACCATATGCCCCAAAAGCCTCTGTAATCGCACGTGATTCGATCCCCTTTCCACCCAGAAGTTCATCAAAATTTTTGCTTCCGGTCGTAATGTTTATGATGTTTGACCTTTTTTTTGCAAACTCCATTCCATCACTAAAACCAAGTTCAAGAATATTTCTTGCAGCCTGAATTGCTTTTCTCGCAACAGCTGTTGAAATGCCTGCGGTGTCAGAAAGAGTTGTCGGACTCATAACCGCAAGACCCATCATATCAAAAATTCCGGCATTTTCAAGCTTAGTCAATGCCGCAGGTCCGATTCCAGGTAAATCGGTAAGTTCAGGTGCCTTCTCTTCTTTTTTTTTCTT
>JAHJRS010000035.1 GCA_018830845.1 Nanobdellota archaeon | reverse complement strand
TATGGATTGCTACTTTAAGGGTTTGAGTTACAGAGATATTACAGACCAATTCAAGCAATTCTATAATGTAGATTTGCACCACGAAACAATAAGAAGATGGATATTAAGGTTTTCAAAAGTCATTAATGAATATTCCAAAACAATCAAGCCAAATATTAAAGGCGTTTGGAATGCAGACGAAACTATGGTTTTGACTAAAAGAGGAATTGATAAAAAGAACAAAGGAAAAGAATTTGATTATTTATGGAATGTTATGGATAACAAAACTAAATTTCTTCTTGCTTCTGTAAATTCTGGTCGTGGTAGAAGTTCAAAAGACGCACAAAAGGTTTTAACAGAAGCATATAAACAAAACGGAAAAATACCTTATCAAGTAATCACGGACAAATTAATGGCTTATCAAGATGGAGTTAGAAAAACTTTTAGGAATTGGGGAAACGAGAGAAAAGTTAAGCACACTTCTATTTTAGGAAGAAGAAAACAAGTTAATAATAATGCTATTGAGAATATGAATAGTAGCCAAAAAGAAATGTTAAAAGTTCGTAGAGGAGTTAAGGAAGTTCAAACTTATGCAGATGGTTTTAGAGTTTTCCACAATCACATAAGAAAGGGTGTTAAGGATAAGAAAACACCAGCAGAGAGATGTAATTTAGTAGTCCCAAATCAAAATAGATGGATGGGAATGATAAATCAAAATGTTCGTAAGATTGAATTGGAAAAACCAAAAATTGAAAAAGAGATTAAATGTTTGGCTTAATTATAAATTTTTTATTTCATTCCTTATTTTTTTTAAAGAATATGAAAAAATAAGCCAAATAAAAAAACACAAAAGAATAATTAAGATAGATAAAGAAATAACTAATGAAGCATTTAAATTTTCTTTTATACTTAAAATTGTAGTAATAAATGAGCTTATTATCAAAATGATTATAATATTTAAATAATTTAAATTAGTTTGATATTTTAAATCAAGAATATTTTTTTGTTTAGTTATCTCATCCATTTTATTCAAGATTTGATTTTATAACTAACCAAGCACCAATTACAAAGAGAATAAATCCTATTGAACTATAAGAGATATTTATACTACCCAAAGAGAGATAGGTTTGAACGGAAAGAGAAATAGCTACAAGTAATAAACCTGTAGCCCCTAAAATAAAGCCATAAGCCATTGATACCTCTTTCTTTTTCATAGTAGTTTCTTCTTTATTAACAATTTCTACCTTATAAATTTTATCTTGTTCTCTTTCAATAAGTCCCTAATGCGACACTTTATTCATTTTGTTTTATAAGTCCCTTAAATGCGACAATCTCAAGAACCAAACAATTTATAAACCCAAATCTCCGACTAGTTTTAGGTTAATGAACTCTCGGTTCATTCTATTTCCGCAAAGGAAAGCCAAAAAAACCAAAATGACAAGTGTATTTGAAATGAATTCATCTGAATACAATTTAAAGTTAGCCGAAGCCTTAAAAAAAGTTCCTGAATTTAAACAACCCGAGTGGTCAAAATTTGTAAAGTCAGGTCCCGGGAAGGAGAGGCCAATTGATGACCCTGAATTTTGGCATAAAAGGGCAGCAAGCATTTTGAGGCAAATTTACAAAAAGAAAATTGTTGGAGTAAATCGTCTTAGAACAAAATATGGTTCTAAAAAAAACAGGGGGTTTAAACCTGAAGAGTTTAGAAAATCGGGGGGAAAAATTATTCGTACAATTTTACAGCAGTCAGACAAGACAGGTTTCACTGAAATTGCCAAAGACATCAAAGATGTTAGGAGTAAAAAACCCGGAAGACAGTTAACAAAAAAAGGAAAAGAATTTCTGGAGGCGATTAACTAAAATGGACAGCATTTTTTACACCTGCGAAAACTTTGATTTTTTCAGGGATATGATGAAAGTTAAATTTCCTCTTGGTAATAAATATTCGAAAGTAGAAATTGTTCACACAAAGCCTTTTGATGTTTACAACAATTTTAAAGATGTTTATGTGGTTATCACAGAAACTTCTCCCAGGGGCATTTTAATTGTTCCAAAGAGTGAAGATTTTAATTTTGAAGAATTGAAATCAAAACTTGAAAAAATAACCAGAACAAAATTAGAGGAATTTAAAAATGGGAATTAAATACAAGGGAAAAAAAGAGAAACTCACAAAACTTGGAAGAAGAACCAAGTGGGCTCCGGTCTGGGCAGTTTTAAGAAAATTTGGTCCCGGAAAAAGGGTTCATCCCTCGGCAATAACCCATCAAAAGCGTTCATGGAAGAGAACAAAACTTCATGTTAAACCGGGAAAAAGAAGAAAATCCCACTTCGGATAAATAAAAAATGGCAGAAACTAAAGCTAAAACTTCGATTAAAATTGAAAGAGAATACACAATTCCTTTGCGTGACAAAGTAAGGTCGGTTCCAAGATACAAAAAAACTCCAAAAGCAGTTAAGACAGTAAAGGAATTTTTGGCAAGGCACATGAAAATACGTGATAGGGATTTAAAAAAAATCAGAATTGATTCATATCTTAATGAAGAGCTATGGATGAGAGGAATAAAAAAGCCGGTTCACAAAATAAAAGTTAAAGCTGTTAAAGACGGAGATATTGTCAGGGTCTATTCTGCAAGCCTTCCCGAAAAGATTAAATTTAAAAAATTAAGAGAGGAAAAGCTTGAAGTTAAGGCAAAGGCTGATGTTGAAAAACAAAAGACCATAATGGAAAAAGCAAAAGAGACTATGAAGGGGACTAAAAAAGAAGAGGTTTCTGAAGAGAAGTCCGAAGAAGAAAAAAGGGATGAGGCCGAAAAGGAGAAAGCTTCAAAATTAGCCCAGCAGGAAATTGATAAGGAAATTGCAAAAGAGATGAAACACACAACAAAAACAAAATCCCAGAAACAAAAGTCTGCCGAGAGGAAAGGTTATAATATCACCTCAAGAGGGCATTAAATGAGAACAAAAGAACTAAGTGATTTTATTGTCTTGGATTGTTTTGGACATGGAATTTTTAGAGAATATAAAATTGATTATACAACTTTTAAACAAAAAAGCAATCCCCAAGAAGATGAAAAAATTTTAGACCAATTTATTGAAAAAGTTTTTTCAAGACATGATTCAGGAGTTAGAAAATACATTGAAGAAAGAACCGTTGAAGAATTTCCCAATCACCAATTCGAATGGGATAAAAACTCTTATCTTTCAAGACCATACAAGGGAAAAGAAATTTACATTAGTTTTGAAAAAATAGGAAAACTGGAATTTGATGCATTTATTTTTAATAAAGAACCCCAATAATCACTTCAAAATTTTTCCAGTTTCTAAATACCATAAATACAAATCAAGTTCTCCAAGACTAAGCCCCGACTTTTTTGATATTTCATGAAGAACGTTTTCAATTTCAATATATTTTTTTGGAGTCAAGCTTTTATTTTTTGGTTTTTCAATCAAGCCGTGATTTGCAAGGAGGTCAATTATGTGAAAGTCAATGATTGCAAGATTTTTGAACCCGATATTTCTTAAAAAGTGAGAAGACTCTTTCATCCCCAGACCTTTTATGTTTTTTACAATCCATTCTCTTAAAACAAGCTCATCCCCCATTTCATTTAAAAGTTTTATTAATTCATCCTTTTTATTTCGGGATTGAACAACATACTTTGCACGCGCGTTTGGAAATCTGTGCCCAAGTTCAGAGAGTTTTTGAGAGAGATTTTCTTCGTTTAGATGCAAAAATCCGTCATCGATTTCTTTTTGAATTTTAATTCCTCCTGTGGCCGAAAAGTTTGCAGTCATCAGGCAAAAACACAATTCCTTGAAAATTTCATCCGGACCACCTAATTGCACAACCCCAAATTCCTTCAGTCGCGAATCAACTGTTTCCTTTATTTGTGAATTTTTTAGATTTTCAATTTTTTTCAATATCTCTTCCATAAAAAAAGTTAGAAGGATATCTTTAAATATCTTTTATTGTTAAATCAAATATGGCATATGAAGAACTCTTAAGTTTCATTTCCTCTTCTGCGTTTATGTGGATAGTTATAATTTTAATTATCTGGGAAGGGGTATGGAAGGGAATTGCGCTCTGGAAAGCCGGGCGAAATAATCAGTTGGCCTGGTTTGTATGTGTTCTTATATTTAATACAATTGGGATTCTACCAATAATTTACCTTGCATTCTTTCAAAAAAAAGTGCCTGAAAAAGCTTTGAAAAAAAGGTAGTTCTTTACTTTTTCATTCTATTTTCTTAATTTCATCAAGAATTTTATCTTTTTCAAATTTTGATGTATGGGTTTTTCCAAATCGAACTAAGGTTGAATTAATCTTGTTCCATTTTTCTTTTGGAAAAAGTTCTTTTAGTATCCTTTCGATTAATTCCGGTTTTTGGGAGTTTGCCCATCCAAGGTAATTTGAAATGTAATTTACATGCGTGTCAACCCCAATCGCATCGTGGTTGTAAGCAGACATAAAAACGTTGGCAGTTTTTCTTCCAACTCCTGAGAGGCTTACAAGCTTTTCAATATTATGGGGAATTTTTCCATTGAAATCCTTTACAATTTTTTTTGCACATTCAATAATGTTTTTTGATTTGTTCTGAAAAAAATTAACCGGTTTTATAACTTCCTCGACTTCTTTTACGTTTGCTTTTGACAGTCTTTCTGCGGTTGGAAATCTTTCAAAAAGTTTCTTGCAAACCACTATTGTCGTTTCATCCCTTGTTCTTGCAGAAAGAATAATTGAAATTAATGTCTGAAACGCACTTGGCCATTCTTCGGCTGCAAGACGCATTTTTTTTACATCCTTTTTCAGTTCTTCAAGTTGTTTTAAGGCCCTAACGCGTGGAAACATAAATTCAGGAGTATAGAAACCTATAAAAATTTTGCTTATACAAAGATTAAATGGAAAAGAAAATTTATTCCGGAGAAGACTCTGGTTTTTACTGTTACAGTTCATTTGAAAAATTTATGGGGCAAAAAAAGGCAATATTAAAAAAATGGACTTTTTCAAAAAATAAAATAATACAAAATTGGATGTATGAAGATGTTAAAGTCAGTTACGAAAACAAGGGTTTTGGGAAAGATTCAAACGTCTCAATAACTTTAGAATCCGAAGATGAGAAAAAACTGGAAGGAATTGAAAGAATTATTCTAAATGCTGCCGGTTTAAATTATTATCTAAATTTTAGGGTCGTTTAGAAAATCAACAAGACTTACTTCTTTTCCTAACTTATCGGAAATGTTAATAATTCCATCTGGTCCTCTATTAATTTTGTATTCTCCAAGAAGATTTTTAATATTTTCATCAAT